>DCWI01000028.1 GCA_002328825.1 Nitrospiraceae bacterium UBA2166
GAACACCTGCGGTTTTACAAGGATGACACGCTCATCTCCGAGCACTCCAAACCCAACGAGAAACCCTTTGTCACACTCAAACAACACGCCACATTCTTCCGCAAATTGATCAAGGACCATAAATCCCACGTTATGTCGCGTCCACCGATAGCGAACACCGGGATTTCCAAGTCCAATAATAAGGCGTGTAGCAATAGAACGTACTCCTAAGCCTTAAGTGGCTGACGCCGCAGGCTCCTTAGACTCATTAGGTTCCTGAGTACTTTCCCCAGTTTTGCTTTCAGCCACCTCTGCTACCTGCTTCTTAGAAGTGATATTGAAAATAATCTTCTCCAGGTCATCACGGACCAGAAGGCCCTTTGCAACGGGAAGATCCTTTATCTTCACAACATGCCCAATCTCTAAAGCAGACCCATCGATACAAACTGTATCAGGAATCTCTGCTGGAAGTCCTTCAACAAGTAGATGCCGCTGCCGCTGCCGTAACACTCCACCAAGCGTCACGCCGATAGGAGTTGATCCTGTTAGCACAATTGGAATCGACACCTGAATAGCTTGATCCATTGCAACTTCAAAAAAATCCACATGAAGAACTTTTCCAGTGACAGGATCATATTGAACATCTTTTAGTATCGCATTGCGCTGTGGAGCACCATTGTCGTTTGATTCAGCCAAGGCAACCAACACAAATCCCTGCTGCCTTAGGTCGTGAAGCTTGCTAAACTCGATGTCGGTAATGGTGAGAGAAACCGCCTCACCTTTTCCATACAACACCCCAGGAACATTACCCTCTCTTCGCAGTTGGCGCGCCACACCCTTACCAACCCCTACTCTCTTGGTTAAAGTCACATGACAGTTCATCTGTTCAAAATCTCTCTCAGCTAGACAATAAAAACGAATCCTTACTATACACTACACAAACAAAGAACTTACAGATTCCTCGGCATGAATACGCGCCATAGCTTCTCCTAACAAGGCAGCAACAGATAAAACCTTAAGTTTAGGACAGTGCTGAGTTTTTTCATGAAGAGGAATAGTATTCGTTACAATCACTTCCTCAAGCTCTACCGCACTCAGTCGGTCAAGGGCGGCACCTGAGAGCGTAGCGTGCGTACACGCTGCCCTTACACGTTTTGCACCTTGCTGGGCACAAGCTTTTGCCCCTTGAACAATGGTACCTGCTGTGTCAATCATATCGTCGAGTAATAACACATCGTGCCCCTTCACGTTTCCAATAATATTCATCACTTCAGCTTGATTTGGTCCTTCACGTCGTTTATCAATAATAGCAAGATTGAAATTCCGCCGCTTGGCAAATGCGCGAGCGCGTTCAACTCCACCCGCATCAGGAGACACTACAACTAAATTTTCATATCCGACAGCATCAATATAATCTAAAATAACCGGAGTGCCGTACAAATGGTCGAGCGGAATATTAAAAAACCCTTGAATCTGGCCAACATGAAGATCCATAGTAAGCACACGGTCTGCACCGGCAGTCGTAATGAGATCCGCAAGCAACTTAGCTGAAATAGGGACGCGAGATTGCATCTTACGGTCTTGTCGAGCATAACCATAGTATGGAATTACTGCAGTAATACGGCGCGGAGAAGAGCGTTTGGCTGCATCCATCATAATGAGCAATTCCATAATGTGTCGGTTAACGGGAGAAGAGCAGGACTGTATAAGGAAAACATCCGCTCCACGAATATTTTCCTCAATCTTAACCTGTATTTCGCCGTCACTAAACTCTGAGACTTCAATATCACCTAGCCCAATATCGAGGTACTGGCAGACCTCCCTCGCAAGCTCAGGATTAGAATTCCCAGCAAAAACCTTGAGGTTATCGCCCAACTGCCACCCCCTTTATGCATGTGCAATACTCAAAACCGGTACAACCTATCTGATATTAAAACCCTTGTCAACCAACGGTTTAATGGTCAAAGGATGCTTGTGTAATCTTCGTCTTTGTAACCACTACTTGGTAGCTTTCATGTTCAAGAAATTTCTTTTTTGCTATCATGGCAATTTTTTCTGAAGGATACACGCCGAAGACCGTCGACCCACTCCCAGACAACATGGCAAAATTAGCCCCCAGGTCCTGATGTTCCTGCCGAATCACACCAAGAGAAGGAAATTTTTCTTCCATGAGCTGTTCAAATGCATTCCAGCAATATGGATAAATATCTTCAGTCGATCTGGGCAATTGAAGAAAAGTCTGCACTATTTCATTTTCAGCAAAACACCTGCCCTCACCGGACAACTCTCTCCATTTATCAAACTGCTCATATGCCCACGCAGTTGAAATATCAAATGAAGGCTTCACGAGCACAACCCAGTGCGCTGTCTTGACAGTAACGGGCAATATTTTGTTCCCTTTTCCACATGCAATCGATGTCGGGCCATAAAAAAAGAACGGCACGTCGCTTCCAATACTCGCTCCAATTTGTGCACATTCAACCCTCCCCCACCCAAGACATAATAAGCGATTTAGGGCTTGTATGGTTGCCGCAGCATCACTACTTCCTCCTCCAAGGCCAGCAGCAATTGGAATTCGCTTGATAATTTGGATATGAAGTTTGGGATAAATACCTGTTTTTTCCATAACAGCTCTCGCAGCACGATATACAAGATTTTCCTGATCACACGGCAAACGAGCATCGGAACATTCAAGCGTAATGGGAAACAGCTCTCGATGAGCCTTTGGAGCTGCGAGCCTTTCAGGAGAGGCATCGCAAGACAACCGAATAGAATCATGAAGTTCAAGCATCTGCATCAACGACCAGATGTCATGATATCCATCTGATCGCCGGTCAAGGACAGACAGAATGAAATTAATTTTTGCGGGGGCTACAACCTCAATGTACTGCATCTACCCAATAGCGTCCGCCATACCAAAAATTGGAAGATACATGGCAATAACGATCGTTCCAATAACAACCCCCAACACCATCATAAGCATGGGTTCAAGGCTGGCAGTGAACGCATCAACGGCCAGATCTACCTCGTCATCATAGAAGTCGGCAATCTTAATCAACATGGCATCCACTGCACCAGTTGACTCCCCTACAGCAATCATATGAATAACCATAGATGGAAAGACACCTTCTTTGCCTAATGGTTCTGCAATGGTGCTTCCCTCAGCAATACTCGCGCGTGCTCGCATAATTGCTTCCTCAATAATCAAATTTCCTGAGGTTTTAGAGGTGATAATGAGCGCATCAAGAATCATTACCCCACTTTCAAGCAATGTCCCCATAGTGCGAGTAAATTTGGCAACTGCAGCCTTCCGAATTAAGGGCCCTACAAGAGGGAGCATGAGAAAAAACCTATCCATTACCCGCCGAGTATTTGTAACCTTGTAAAGACGTTGGAAAATCCAGCCAAAAGAAAAAAAAACAATTACTCCCATCCACCAATAGGTCTGCATGAAATGACTAAAGTTTATGACCATCTGGGTCAATCCTGGAAGTGTTCCCCCAAGATCGTCAAAAGTTTTTGCAAAAACAGGAATCACCCATACCATCAAAATTGAAATTACAGCCACGGCAACGAACACAATGATGGCAGGATAGGTCATCGCGCTTTTGATTTTCGCCCTTAGTTTCATGGCCTTTTCCATAAAAGCAGACAGCCTCTGGAGAATTGTATCGAGGATACCTCCGGTTTCACCAGCCAAGACTAGGTTTACGTAGAGTTCATCAAAAACGTCAGGATGCTTTCTCAAGGCATCAGTAAACGTCGAGCCTTCTTCTATCTCACTTTTAATGATCGAAACAACCTGGCCCAGTTGTTTGTTTTCACATTGGGAACCTAAAATTTCAAGTGCTTGGACAAGAGGAAGACCAGCATTGATCATAACGGCAAACTGCCGTGTAAAGACAACAATATCCTTACCCGTTGGTACTGGTCCCTTAACCTTCTCTTTTTTCTCTTTTAGGGTGGCTCCAAAGATTCGCTGTTTTCGTAACAAGGTTATAGCTTCCAGCGGATTTTTGGCAACAATAGATCCCTTCACTAGTTGTCTTTTTGCTGTCTTCCCCGTATACCTGAACGTTGCCATGCGCAATCCCAGTTATGAGCTACATTTTAGACCTTCAAGCGCTCTCAGAAGAGATTCACGCATTACGTCTTTTGGAGCGTTCTCCCCAGTCCAAATTTTGAAAGCCAAAGCCCCCTGGTGTACAAGCATTCCTAAACCATTTATCGCAACAGCACCCACTCGTTTTGCCTCATCCAAAAGTGGCGTGGTCGGGGGATTATAGATAAGGTCATACACCACCATTTTAGAGGTCACAAACCCTAAAGGAGTCAATACCGGATCATGAGGAAACAGACCAACCGATGTGGCATTGATCAAAACATCCGGTCGTTGAACATCTGCGTGCAATGCCTCAAACTGGCACACGGCAACCTTAACATCTTGATAGCCTATCAATAAATCCTTAACCATTGCCCTACCTCGTTCAAGCACTCGCACAACAACTATAAGGTCACGTACACCTTCTTTGAGAAGTTCTGCGAGAACAGCACGCGCGGCACCTCCAGCACCAAAAAGCATCACGCAGCGCCCAGCAAGCAAGCAACCAGCTTCTTCAGCAAAGGCATTTCCAAAACCTTTTGCATCCGTGTTATAGCCAAGTAGACGTGAGCCCTTTACTACGATCGTATTGACTGCGCCAATACGTTCCGCATCCTTGTCAAGTTCATCAAGCAATGGGACGACACTCTCTTTGTGCGGAATCGTAACATTGACACCACGCACTCCCAGCGCTAGCAAACCATTGATTGCAGTTTCTAAGTTCTCAGGCATAACGACAAAAGGCACATAAGACATAGCAACCCCAGCTACCGAAAGGGCCGCATTGTGCATGACTGGAGATAAGGAATGCGTAAGAGGATATCCTATTACGCCAACAACACGTGTTGTGGCATCAGACGCTCCATACTTAACGATCATAGGTGAATTCTTCTCCCTATCTTCCAACAAAAACCTACTTAGGCTCTCATATCTACACTACCATAGGGTAAAAATCCAAGCGCTCAACTTTTCGCAAAGAGACCCGCCTACATTTGCGAAGTCAGCGAAAATTCACCAAAGCATTGCGCCAGGCAATACTGAGGAAGAAGAACGAGTGACTATGACCGATTATTCAATAAGGTATCAGAATGACCCTGCAGGAGCATCTGGTCCAACGTACCACCCAATGCCATACTCGGTCAGGATGCGAGTAAATTGTGCAAACGAATTAGTGTAAATCATAACACCAACAAGTACCAAGAAAACGCCACTTATAACTGAAACTGCCCACATATAGGCACGCACTTTTTTGAAGTAATTCAAAAAGGAATCCACTCCAAGCGCAGCAAGAAAGAGCGGAATGCCCAACCCTAAAGAATAGACTCCAAGAAGTTGAACACCGGCCATCATCGAGTCCGATGTGGCTGCAAGGGCTAGGATTGATCCAAGAATTGGTCCAACGCACGGCGTCCATGCGGCACCAAAGACCATCCCAATAAGGATAGATCCCACATATCCAGCTGGGCGAGTCGGAAGCTGAAGCCTCTTTTCAGCAGCCAAGAACTTAAGTTTAAAGACTCCCATCACGTACAGACCAAACAAAACGATTAAGATTCCACCTATTTTTTGAAGATAATCATGATAGGAAAACAAAAGCTGCCCAGCAAAACTAGCTGAAGCCCCAAACGCCATGAAAACAAATGAAAATCCTCCTATGAAAAGAAGCGAATTTGTCATGATGGTACCCCGTAATTTCCGGCGATCATCGTCACTAGTAAGCTGATCAAGAGACAAACCCGTGATGTAACTCAAATAGGATGGAACTAATGGCAATACACAAGGAGAGATAAAAGAAAGAAATCCTGCGACAAAAGCTATTGTAAAGGATACTTGAGGATCAAACATTGGAAAAAATAAAAAAGAGTTATGTCGAACCTAGAAGATGGCGGATCATATCACGAGCTTTTTCACTATACCAATCCCTTGCACCAGGGACACGATACGTAATCACTCCATCCTTCCCAATCAACATTGAGGCAGGGATAGAGCGAATATGGTAGGCAGCATTGACCTCATGCTGAAGGTCATGAAGAATAGGAAAGGTTAACCCAAATTGCTCTTTAAAAGGCTTCGTAATCATCTGCCCTTGGGTGTCATTTGACACTGCAAGAATCTCAAAACCCTCATTTTGGAATTCACGATAGAGCTTTTCCATCGACGGCATCTCAATAACACACGGCCCACACCACGTAGCCCAAAAATTAACAAGAACTACCTTGCCTCTAAAATCTGATAAACTCACCTCATTGCCATGCAAGTCTGGCAGACTAAATGTCGGAGCCCGAAAACCGACGCGCGGACTTTCAGGTGTTGATGCAGCAAAAGAGCGTTGCTCCTTTGCCTCGACTCTCGCGCTAGAGACCTGATCACACGATATGCCCGCAGAACTCAGCAAGAGTGCTCCGCAAATCATCCTCCAAAGAATTAGCCATCTCATATCGCGTGTTTACCCTTCAGGCGGAATCGGGCTATTTTGTAAGAGGGCAAGCATGCCTTGAGTGTGCTGCGCTATATTCCAGTCACGCGGTCCAATGATTTTTTCAACCAGCACGCCATTTTGGTTGATAACATACGTCTCTGGAACCCCCATGATTTTGTAAATCCGGTCGACCTTGCCCCAACGATCATGCAGTACTTCGAATGTCAGTTTATGCTTCGCCATAAACGCCGGAATATCATTAGCCGATTTATCAATGCTCACTGCTAGCATAACAAAATCATCTGCAAAGTCCGCCTCAAAAGCTTGGTGGAGACTTTCCATAGAAGGCATTTCCTCTTGACACGGTTTACACCAAGTTGCCCAAAAATTTAGAAACACTACCTGCCCCCGATAATCCGAAAGTTTCCTTGTCTCTCCGTTTAAATTTTTCAATGCAAAATCAGGCGCTAACTTCCCAATCAACACGGGTTCATATTTTGCACCTTGCATCCAAACAGCACCAAACGCAAGAGTACAGATAACGATCAGACCCACGATAACAGGCAGACGAGAAGGCTTGCCTTCGGACAGCGTCACCTCAGTACTTCCCTTAGCAAATTTCCCTCATCAAAATTAACATCTAATTCATCGGCCTTAGGCATAGGCATGGAGACCTGAAAGCAAGAAGTTCACTCCCCAAAAACAGAAAATAACCATCAAGAGTCCAAAAATAGAATAAATTGCCGCACGGCGTCCTCCCCATCCACGCGTCATACGCGCATGAATATAGGCACCATAAATCAGCCAAACAATAAGAGACCATGTCTCCTTTGGATCCCAACTCCAGTAGCCCCCCCAAGCGTAATTTGCCCACATCGCTCCCAAAATTATTCCAAAAGCCAGCAAAGGAAATCCAATCGTAATCGCTTTGTATCCAAGCTCATCAATCGTCTCAAGGTTTGGGAATGCCGTGGTCACAGAGGACTGTAACCCCTTTCGTTCAGCACGTTCCTTGAGAAGGTACATCACCCCTAAACCGCCAGCCATAGCAAAAGCCGCATAACTAGTGAGAGTGACCGAGACATGAATATAAATCCAATAACTATTTAAAGCAGGAACAAGAGGTTCTGCTGTTTGGTAACGATAGGGAAGCAAAGATGCTGCACCCATTGCAATAAAGCCAATTGAAACGACAAATGCTCCGATCGCCTTAATCCCATATTTGAACTCAAGCAAAAGATATCCCGCAATAATCGACCATGCCACAAATGCCATAGCCTCATATTGATTCGACCAAGGAGCAAAGGTTCCCGTGAGCAGATACCGTTCATGGGCCCGCATCGCAAGAGCCGACGTGTTGACCAATAACCCAACGGCAGTGATCATCGTTGCAAGTTGGCCAACGGGCACAGACCAATCCGATGCTGATACTTGCCCTGGGCCTTCAGCCGCCAGTTGTAACCCAGACCGACCAACCGCAACATACCCAACGTACAGCACAACAGCCGCGAGATATAACCAGAAGGTCAGATCAAAAAGAAACAATGCCGTGAACATTCTGTTCTCCTCATTTCAAGAAAACGTTGCCTCTGTTATCTTATGCAAGACTCTGAATCTGTTCAAGTAACCCTGAAAACTCTCGCGTAAAATCAATTTGCCCTTTATGCGTATTACCCCCTATATATAAAACAGTCTTTGATTCCTTGGACTGAATACTCATCCAGAGACGGCGATGAAAAATAAATGATGAAAGCGCCATTCCAACGACAATCATCAAACATCCAGTCCAAACAATTGTGATTCCAGGGTTCTGTGCGATCTGAAGACCAGTGTATTTTGATGGTCCGTAGGCAGCAATTTCAAATGCATACTTTGAATCCTCTATATTAATAATTCCCGGAAAATCAACAAATAACCACGGTCGAAAAATTGCATCACCATCACTATTTCTTTCCGTAATTGCAAGTTGTACCGCCGGATTGTTATGTTCACTCGTTTTGGATGATACTTGTTTGGTTTCCGAATCAAAAGAAAAATCAGCAGCAAACCCAGTCACATTAAGTGTCAATCCCAGCCCAGGTATTTCCATAGGCTCTTTCCAATCCAGCATGACATCACCCACAACTTGGTCGGAACCTTTTTCTTTAATTACCACCTTAGCTTTATCAATCTGATCCCAGTGATCCCCATACGACGATTGATAGAACCATATATCATTATAAACAAGTGGGTCATTGACTGTAATTGTTTTGGTCAATTGTTCTTTCCCATCGTCAATTACGGTCAACGTACTATTATAAGATTTTATAGCTCCATTCGCATAATAATCCATCCAGAACTTATCAACCTTCAGGTTAAATTCTCCTTGAGGTATCCAGTAGGTCTGACCTGGAAGACCTACTCCAAAGTCACGAAACCCCGTGACAGAACCAATAAGTCCGCCCAATACAATCACGGCGGCACTGACATGCGCAACGTGTGCGCCAACCCTACCCATAATTCCCTTTGTAGCAAAAACCGATATGCCATTATCAGTGCGTGCAGCAGACACCCTATAGCCTTTGCGCCCAAAAATATCAATCAGTTGCTCAGCTACATGCCCTCCATCACGCTCAAGAGGAATTTCAGCATTTTGCTTCAAGGAGCTGATAAACGCTGGAGAAACCGTAATTTGACTCTGGCGCATGGACCGCCAAATTCCGGGGAATCGTTTGTAAAAGCACGTCAGCGAGTTAACAATTAACAGGCCAAGAACAGCTCGAAACCACACTTGGTTATAGACATCTGTAAAACCCAATGTCTGAAACCATCGAAAAAGGGGTTCGCCATATTCTTTGATATAGAAATCGGAAGATTCACCCTGTTGGATGACAGTTCCAATCGTCGCAAGAATAGCAAGCGCAATGAATAGAGAAATAGCAAGCTTGAGCGAACTCAGCAGATCTACAATATTGCCAGGTAGTCCAGACCAGTCAAACTGACCCCACCTGACAAACCCTCCTGGTTTTTTACTCAGAGGTTCTTCTGCGGCTGAATCCGCCAACGCTTTCCTTCTCTAACCATGTACTTTAGGCGCAAAAATGTGGGCTAATACTAATAAAATACTGACGTAAACTCTCGGTGATCTTACCGAACGTGAAAGAAAGGTGTCAAGCAATCAAAACACACCTTCCTTGACAGAAACTCGTTGATCTGCGATATCACCGTGTTCAGGTGTCGTCAGAACCTATGGCGTTAAAACAAACATCATTTACTCTCATTAAAGGAGTCACTGCATGGATCAATCCTTTCTTTTTACGTCTGAATCCGTGACTGAGGGACACCCAGATAAAGTATCGGATCAGATTTCAGATGCAATTCTTGATGCGATTATTGCTCAAGACCCAACCTGCCGAGTTGCCTGTGAGACACTTGTAACCACTGGACTTGCATTAATCGCAGGAGAAATTACCACAACAAACTATGTCGAAGTTCCTGATATTGTTAGAGCAACGATCAAAGACATTGGCTACACTGACGCAGCGTTCGGTTTTGACGGCGACACCTGCGCTGTTTTGACTGCAATCCATAGTCAATCACCAGATATCGCCCAAGGTGTGGATGTTGGTGGTGCAGGGGATCAAGGACTAATGTTTGGCTATGCAAGCAATGAGACCGAAGAATTCATGCCGATGCCAATTGTTCTTGCGCATCGAATCACGCGACGGCTCAGCGAGGTCCGTAAACAAAATATTCTCCCGTACCTACGCCCGGATGGGAAAGCCCAAGTAACAGTTGAGTACTGGAAGGGAAAACCCTCAAAGATTGATACCATTGTCGTCTCCACCCAACATGACGATGACGAAAGTGTTACAAATAAAAAAATTTACGATGATATTATCGCGCACGTCATTCGCCCCACCATGCCTCCAGAACTGCTCGACGAAAAAACAGTTACATACCACATTAATCCAACTGGGCGTTTTGTCATTGGAGGTCCGAATGGCGATACTGGGCTCACCGGACGTAAAATTATTGTGGAT
>DCWI01000081.1 GCA_002328825.1 Nitrospiraceae bacterium UBA2166
GGTTCACCCAAGAAATCAGCGCTCGTACAATAATAACCCACATATACACATTTAGTGCGAGGTCAAACAACCGAACCACCGTTATTGTCATGTTTTCAACAAAGATCATTTGCTTCGCAACTCCGCTGCACGTTTTGTCGCCATCTCCACAGCTGCACTCACCATCCCACGAAAACCTCCTTTTTCAAGCACATGTACAGCAACACTTGTTGTGCCTCCAGGCGAGGTAATACGATCTTTGAGACGAGCTGGATGTTCCCCTGTCTGATACTGGAGATGAGCAGTTCCTTTTACAGTCTGAGTCGCAAGAGTAAGAGCAATGTCACGTGGCAACCCCATTCGCACACCGCCATCTGCAAGAGCCTCAATTAAAAGGAGAACATATGCTGGACCACTTCCACTCAGACCTGTTACCGCATCAATCATATGCTCTTCAACAACAAGAGTCTTACCAACAGCACAAAATATTCCTTCAGCAATATCGAGGTCATGATCAGAAACACCAGGGCCGCTGACAAGAACAGACATACCCTCTCGTACAAGCACAGGCATATTGGGCATCACTCTAATAATTTTGGCGCCTAAAGTCTCTGGGCTCTGTAATCCATTTAGAAGTTGGCTAATAGTGACGCCAGCAGCTACTGAGATCACGAGTTTCTCCCCAGTAATGATGGTTTCCTTAATCTGCATAAGCACATCATTAATAAGGCCTGGCTTGACAGCAAGCACCACAACATCAGCAAAATCCGCAGCCATGACATTGTCTGTACCGCTCCGCACTCCATACTTCCTTCCAAGTACCTCAACTCGCTCTAACAAGGTATCCGAAGCAAATATTGAATCAGGCTCAACACTACCAGCGGCAACAATGCCTGCGATCAAGGCCTCTCCCATCGCACCACAACCAATAATCGAAATACTGGTCTTTGCAATTACCTTACTCAAGACAGCACCTTACGCTCTCCAAAAATCCCACGGCCAATCCTCACCATTGTTGCACCCTCTTCGATCGCAATCTCATAATCGTCTGACATTCCCATCGAAAGCTCAGTCAACTCCACCCCAGCATTTTTTTTACTCTCAATTTCCATCGCAAGAGACCGAAGTTGACGAAATATCGCTCGTGTTTGTTGCGCAGTCCCCGCAAGAGGAGGAATTGTCATTAATCCACGTAGACTTACATGCTTCATGGAGGCAATCCTATGAACAGTTGACTGCAGAACAGAGGGAGATACACCATGTTTACTCGCCTCGCCTGACACATTGACTTGAAGCAATATCTTCTGTGACGTCTCTAGTAATCGTGCGCGATCATCAATAGCCCGAGCCAACGCAAGGCTATCAACGGAATGGATAAGATCAAAATTCCCAACCACTGACTTAACCTTGTTTTTCTGGAGATGGCCAATCATGTGCCACGAGAGATTACCGAACGACTGTTCAATAGACTCTCTCGTGGTCAATGCATGCATTTTCGCCAATCCTTCTTGGACTCGATTTTCTCCAAACATCCGAAGCCCCGCATTAACAGCCATTTCAATATGGTGAGGAGAAAGAGTCTTTGTTGCAGCAACAAGACGAACTGAAGTTGGGTCGCGCCCAACCCTTTTCGCAATCACGGCAATTGAATGCAATGTTCGTTCCAGAGCCGTCTTAATATACCGTTCCCAACTCTTATTTTCCTCGAATGACACCTCCCAAATCCTACATCCTTACACAATAGATTCTATGTCGATTCTTTCCCGTTCCCATGCCTGAGATACGCAGGAATCTCTAACTGATCTTTCAGGAGTGGAAGGTTAGCTTGCGCAACATTTACATTTCGCCTGGGACTTACTTTGCGAACACTTGTCAACTTCAGCTCTCCAGCCGAACGAATCTCCCTATCATTAATTGACACATCAGAAACATAATTAGGCACTGTTTGCGCCAACGCCAGTTCGCGATCAAAGCCAGTTGCAATCACTGTGATCACAACTTCGTCTAAGACCTCATGGTTCACCACAGCCCCAAAAATAATATTTGCATCCTGATCTGCTGATTCCTGGATCACTTCAGCAGCTTCTGTTACCTCATGGAGAGAGAGATCAACTCCCCCCCGAATATTGAACAAAAGAGCCCGAGCCCCTTCAATTCCTCCATTCTCGAGCAAAGGACTGGAGATAGCACTGCGAGCTGCCGTAACTGCACGCTCCTCGCCATTACCGCACCCCATTCCCAGCACGGCTCGTCCCATATGGCTCATCACTGCACGCACATCAGCAAAGTCAACATTTACAAGACCAGGCATTGTAATCACATCAGCAATCCCAGATATTGCATGACGGAGCACAATATTGGCTTGGGTAAAAGCCTCAGTCAATGGAGTATTTTTTTCGATGGTGCCCAAAATCCGTTGGTTTGGAATGGCCAGCAATGTATCAGTACTTCTTTTTAACTGAGCAATACCTTCTTCTGCTCTGCACATCCGTCTCGAGCCTTCAAACTGAAACGGTTTTGTCACAACTGCAACCGTCAAGGCTCCTAGGTCTCTAGCCAGATTTGCTACCACAGGTGCTGCCCCAGTCCCTGTACCTCCACCCATCCCAGCGGTAACAAAGACCATATCGGAACCATCAAGGACTTGACGAATCTCTTCTGCCTGTTCCAATGCCGACTCTTCTCCAGCATCTGGATTAGCACCAGCGCCAAGACCTTTAGTACGCTCTTTCCCAAGTTGGATTTTCGTAGAGGCCAGAGAGTCCTCAAGCGCCTGAAGATCAGTATTTGCCGCAATAAAATCAACACCTGTCAATCCAGCCCGTACCATAGAATCTACGGCATTACAACCACCTCCTCCAACCCCAATAACCTTCAATTTTGCTGATGTCGAGTCCGTTTCCTTGAATAAGAACCTTTCACTATTGTTTGTCATAGGAATCTCCTTATTATGGCTTTCTTCAACAGATCATTGTCTTTAAAAAACCCATTCTTTAATTCGCCGAACCATACTGCGAGATTTCTGCCATGTTTCACCTTGTCCAACATCTTCTCCTTCCGAAGATTTCCATGCTTCCAGAATTAACCCGACCGCTGTTGCATGGATAGGGCTGTTGACCATATTTCGTGACTTACTAAACTCCGTTGGAAACCCTACCCGCGAAGGAAAGTTCGCTGATATCTCAGTACTAAGAACTCGTTCAGCAACATCTGTCATACCATTGAGCAACGCCGTTCCACCAGATAAAACAAGGCCAGCAACCACAGTGCCTTCGTGACCAGCGTGTTTAATCTCCCGTCCCACGTATTCAAACATTTCCACAGCACGCGGTTCCAAAATAGCGGCTAATGCTTTCCTTGATATCGACCGTGTAGGACGACCACCCATGGGCCCCATACCGAGCGCCTCAAACATTTCATCATCCTCAATCGACGCACTGCAGGCAGATCCATGCAAAATCTTCACTTTTTCAGCCTCATTATGTGAAAGTCGTAATCCAAAAGCGACATCTTGCGTAAAGTGGTTTCCTCCAAATGGCAAGACTTTAGTGTGCACGAGGCTCCCCTCCGAATAAATCGCAAGATCTGCTGTCCCTCCACCCAAGTCGAGCATCGCGACACCTACTTCCATCTCCTCTGAGGTTAAGACAGCCTTACTTGACGCAAGCGGTTGAAGAATAACACCAGCGACCTCCAACCCCGCACGATCAATACTCCGTTTAATATTCTTCACAGCCATTTTGGCTCCAGTAATAATATAAACATCAGCTTCAAGTCTTTCTCCACAGATTCCTAATGGATTCTTGATACCATCCTGCTCATCGACGATATATCGTAGTGGGATAGTGTGGAGTTCTACTCGATCTTTTGAAAATGTTTCTTTTGGTGGTTTTGCTTTTGCGTGCACACGAGCTTTATCTGCTTGAGTAACACCGTCATCTTCATTCCGAATAGTGATATGCCCCATGTGGAGAGCCCCAGTAATATGACTTCCAGCAATCCCCACATATACTGAATCTATCTTTATGCCGGACATTAGCTCAGCTGCTTCTACCGCCTTCTTTATGGACTCGACAGTATTGTCAATGTTCACCACAGCGCCTTTTCGTAGACCACCTTGAGACGAACTCACACCAAGCCCAATGACATCAAGAATGCCTTCATCTGTTACTGATGAAACGACACAACAGATTTTCGTCGTCCCAACATCAAGGCCAACGATATATCTCATCCGAGCCTTTTTTCCAATTGTTGGGAAAGCGATATTACCTGCTCTCATTCAGAGCCCCGCACAATAACAGTATTTGGAAAACGCAAATCCCATTCAGTCCCTACTAACAGACCAATAGCGTGAGTATCACGAACATACATGACCCTATCCCATTTCTCCTGAAATCCTCTGTTTCCAAAATGAATTGTCACCCCAGAAAGCGTCGCAACAATATTTTGAGGATCAGAGAAGTTGATCAGTAGATCTCGCTCACGCAGCTGATGATTGTCATTTTCAAAAAGCAGTGTGGCCAATTCATATCCGTTTTGAACCGCGTCCACGGCAGAAAACTCTTGGCGTAGTAATGCCTGTGAATCTATTCCATGAATCTTGGGAAACATTTGAGGCCTCTCGTTCGAAATCGCCCCACGGACAATGCCATGCGAATCAACCAAAAACCAAGCATCCGATGCCGCAACCAACATAGCCGGCTGTGAAACGGACTCTAGAGCTATTCCAGCCGACCAGCCCGGCAACAAACCAATATATGTCGTCCCCAGAATAACCAAAAGCACACCCATGATCAAAATCAGAGCACGTGGACGCCGCCCAAATTTTTGATATTTTTCTTCACTCCATATCCGAACGTTCATTGTTCTCTCATGGCCACAGACAATACTTTCTTAACCAAAGAATCATATTGGATATCTAATTCCCGCGCGGCCAATGGAACCAAGCTTTCATTTGTCATCCCTGGAATCGTATTAATTTCAAGAACAAAGGGATTGGCTGCGTCGTCAACCCGAATATCAACTCGGGAAATGCCACGACACCCAATACTTTGATGCACTTGAAGTGCCAATTGCTGCATTTCGTGTGTCCGCGCTTGAGAAATGGTTGCGCGCACAGCATGGGGTGTAGTATTCACTTCGTATTTCGTATCAAAATCAAAAAGCGTTTTTTCTAAGAGAATTTCTAACACCGGAAGGGCTGTTTCGCCAATAACCCCAACGGTAAATTCTTCCCCAGCAATGAACTGTTCGACCAAGACATGATGACCAAACTCCCTCGCGGTTTCATACGCAGCCTGGACATCACCCGTATCGTGCATGACACTCACTCCAATCGATGAACCTTGCGAGACCGGCTTGACTACGGCTGGAAAAGAAAACGGAAGTGACACCTTATTCTTCATCACTGATGAAAGATCATTCGCAGTAAGAACAACACTCGGGGGGGTAGGAAGCCCTTCCGCCTTTAAAACAGATTTGGTCAAGACCTTATTCATTCCCACCGCACTTGCTGCAATTCCTGACCCAGTATAAGGGAGGCCAATCACTTCCAAAAACCCTTGAATGGACCCGTCCTCCCCGCCTGGCCCATGAAGCGCCAAAAAGGCTAAATCAATATGATTGTGACGCAAGTCTTCTCCTACGTTAGGACTCACATCTATACACGTTACCTGCCATCCCTGACGTATTAAAGAATCAGCAATAGCAGTTCCACTCTTCAGGGAGATATCGCGCTCTGCTGACTTCCCTCCCATCAATACCCCAATGTGCTTTTTCTCCATCTCAGTTATGATTGTTCTCGCCCCACAACAATCAATTCAAGATCAAGTACTACTCCCGTCTTTCTATTGACACCAGTACGTACTTGATCAATTAGAGTAAGCACATCTCGTGCCGTTGCACACCCAACATTGACCGCGAAATTTGCGTGTACGGTTGACATAGCTGCATCTCCCACCCGATAGCCCTTGAATCCCGCGTTTTCAATAAGTCGTCCGGCAGAATCACCTCGTGGATTTCTAAAGACACATCCTGCACTTGGGAGTGAGAGAGGTTGTGTTTGCTTACGCTTCCGTAATGCAGCCTTAATACTCATAGCGATATGCTTTACCGGGCTCAAAGTGACATTGATCCAAACTCCAACTACGATACCGGGAGGGAAAAAAGAGCGTCGATATCCAAATTCAAGTGCCTCAGATTGAATCACATGAAGTTTTCCTTCTTTGTCAAGTAAATGAATTGCATGAACAACATCTTGCATTTCACCTCGCGCCGTTCCCGCATTCATCACCACAGAACCAGCAACTGTCCCCGGAATTCCAGACGCGAATTCTAGTCCACCATATCCGTGTCTGCTTGCGACATTAAGCAAATGCGGCATTCGAACGCCACCTCCAACATATAGGCGAGAGGCCCCTTCGTGTTGGATCTCTTGAAACCGGTGAAGAGAAACGACAATACCTTCGATGCCCCCATCGCGAACAAGAAGGTTTGTTCCGCCTATGACGATCAGTGGAATCTCAGCTTCGCTAGCATGCATAATAAGACCTTTTAAGTCCTCTATATCATGTGGAATGACCAAAGCATCTGCCTTTCCACCAATACGAAACGAAACATGCTTCCACATCGGTTCATTGACACGAACTTCCCCCTGAAACGTATTGAGGACTGAATCCATAGAAGCTGCGAACATCAAGAAAGTCTTTCCATTATGGCTTGTCCTACTTTCCAAATATCCCCTGCCCCCATAGTCAGCACAATATCTCCCTCACGAAGCACCGAGACGACCTGTTCAGCCATAGCTTGTGGTTCTGCAACAAATGCCACAGGGAAAAAACTTTCTTTCTTAATGCGTTCAGCAAGCTGAGTTCCATTTACCCCATCGATCGGATCTTCTCCTGCCGAATAGATCTCTGTGACAAATAGAGCATCTACGCCATCAAAAGAACCCGCAAAATCATCCATAAGATCCTGAGTTCTAGAAAACCGATGTGGCTGAAACAGGACAATGACCCTCCGACCCCATCCTTCCTTCACAGCAGCAACGGTGAATTGAATTTCCGTAGGATGATGAGCATAGTCATCAAGCACCAACACACCAGCTTTCTCTCCCACACACTGCAAACGACGTTCCACTCCTCGAAATTCTGCAAGGCCATCCGAGATCTTCTGCAGTGGAATATTAAGCTCTAAACTAACAACAATCGCAGCGAGCGCATTTGCAACATGGTGTCTTCCAGGAATAGGGATCGTGAATCGCCCGATTAGTCGTTGCTCGGAATGAACAGTAAAGGTCGACTTCCATGGCCCTAACTCTATTTCTGAGGCTACAAAATCAGCATGCTCATGCACTCCATAGGTCATACAGCGCTTGTGTAGAGATGGGATCAGCGACCGAAGAAGTGGATCATCTGCACACAAAACAACCAGGCCATAAAATGGAACCTTCTCAATAAAGCATTCAAAGGATTCAAGAATTTTGTCGAGAGTTTTATAGTAATCCAAATGTTCTCGATCTATATTAGTTACTACAACAATTGATGGAGAGAGCTTGAGAAAAGTTCCATCGCTTTCATCAGCTTCAGCAATCAACAGCGAACCTTGACCAGATCGCGAACCTCCGCCAAATGCATTTACCTTACCTCCAATGACGATCGTAGGATCAAGATGAGAGTCTGAGAGAATTGCCGCAAGCATTGATGTCGTGCTGGTCTTCCCATGCGCACCTGCAATCGCAACACCTTGCTTAAGACGCATCAACTCTGCCAGCATTTCCGCTCTAGGAATAACGGGAATCCTATTCCATTTGGCAGCACGAACTTCAGGATTGAACGCTGACACAGCAGTCGACGCAACAAGCACCTGAGCTCCTGTAATGTTTTGTTCATCATGACCAATCATCACCGTAGCGCCTACATTTCTGAGATGTTTCGTGGTCGCTGATTCACAAACATCAGAACCGGTAACCTCATAGCCTAAATTAATTAAAACCTCTGCAATACCACTCATTCCGGATCCACCAATTCCAACAAAATGTATATGGCGAGTCTTTCCAAACATCATTCATCCAAGGCACGTTATACGATCAGGCAACCCGGCGTGACGATTGCTCAACTAATTCTCTACAAGACATGATACTCTTCTCTGTTGCACCATGTTTACCCAACGCCATACTGTGTTTTCCCATTATTGAAAGACGATTCGTATCATTAAGAAGAGCTTCTATGGTATCAGCAAGCAATTGGCCACTTAGGTGAGCTTCATCGATCAACACCGCGGCACCAGCATTTACCATTACCTCGGCGTTGCGTAATTGATGCTGGCCTGCAGCTGAAGGAAAAGGAATAAGAATTGCCGGTTTCCCACATGCTGTAAGTTCAGCAATTGTTCCTGCTCCCGCCCGACAAACCACAAGATCCGCCTTAGCATAAGATGCGGCCATATCATCCAGTGAAGCAACAACAGTCACATCAAGCTGTCTCTCTGCATAACTATGGCGAACGAAAAGACAATCAGACCCTCCCGCCTGATGGACAATACGGAGGCTTGCGCGACTCGCGTTGAGGAGTGATATAGCATGCACGACTACTCGGTTTATTGTTCGTGAACCTTGACTTCCTCCAAATACCAAGATGGTGTGTCGATCATCATGCCACCCTATCACCCTTTTGATACCCTGACAGTCTTGAAACTCACGACGTAATGGCACTCCAACAACACGTGTTGGAATTCCTGGGAAAGAACGTTTTGTCTCTTCAAATGAGAGCAGCACCATATCAGCAATTCTGCAAAGAACCTTATTGGCCATTCCAGGAATGACGTTTGGCTCAACAAGCACTCGAGGAATCCCCAAGCAAAGTGCAGCAAAAAGCAATGGCGGACTCGTATATCCACCAATACCAATCACTAGCTCAAATCGTTTTTTTCGCAGAAGACGAATACATTGCCCTATCGCATATGGAAGCTGTACAAGCGAAACTAATGCCATCAGAGGATGGGCTCCCATAAAACCTCGCGCAGCAATACAACGCAATTCAAACCCAACCATTGGTAGCACCTGCGCCTCAAGTCCTCGCGGAGTACCAACAAATTGCACTTGACTCTTTTTATCTTGACGCATCATCTCCTGCGCGAGAGCAATCCCAGGGTAGAGATGGCCACCGGTGCCTCCTGCGGCAATACACACGTTCATGTACGCCCCTGCACTCGTGAGATACTGATTAGCATTCCAATAGCAGCTAAATTCATGACAAGCGAAGACCCTCCGTAACTCAAGAATGGAAGGGTCAATCCTTTTGTAGGAAGCACTCCTGACACAACTCCAACATTAATCAGCACTTGAACCACAAACAAACACGTGATCCCGTACGCGAGATAAAACCCTAAGGAATCATCACTCCTCCATGCAATCCGAAATCCTCTCCAGACCAACAGCCCATAAAGAGCAAGCGTGAGCATTCCCCCAATTAATCCAAGTTCCTCGGCAAGAACAGCAAAAATAAAATCGGTATGTGACTCTGGGAGAAAGAGGCGTTTTTGATGTCCTTCCCCTAATCCTAATCCCCATATGCCCCCATTTCCGATAGCAATCGCAGACTGTTTTGACTGAAACCCAGAGCTCATCGGGTTATCTCCTGGATTTAAAAATGTCAATACACGCTGTCGCTGATAAGCATTCTGCGTGACACGATATACACATACGGCAAGCGCAACTATTGAGAATCCTGCAAGGTGACGGAATGAAACACCCCCAATAAAAAGCATACTTCCGGTAACGATGATGATAACGACTGCTGTTCCGAGATCTGGTTCCTGAAAAATCAATCCCACAAATACAGCAACCACGAGAACCGCAGGAAGAGGTCCAGAGACAAAGTTCTGCATACGTTCTTCGCGCCCAGCAAGATAACATGCCAAATAGATAACAAGAATTAGTTTAATAATTTCAGACGGTTGAATTGTCATCACACCAAGTTGAAGCCAACGACGTGAACCATTAATCGGTGCCCCAAGTGGAGAAAACAGCAAGACTGCAAACAGAGCAATCCCAAGACATAACAATGGACCAACCACGTTTTTCCAATATCGGTGTTGAAAATGAGAGAGGGTATATAATAGGATCAACCCAACAGCAATCCACATTGCCTGCCGGTTAAGAAAAAACTCAGCGTCACCATATTTCTCATTCGCAAGGTAATTACTTGAGCTGTACATCATCGTGATCCCAACAGCAAGCAGAAGCAATGTTACAACGATAAGCACCTGATCTCCTGCAGGCTCTCGCCGATGGTCTGATGTCAACCACAACAACGGTGACCTCCCCCCATGATGATCCTTAACATCACGAGAGTGCATGAACACACTCCTTGAATCTATTGCCACGGTCCTGATAATCCTGAAACATGTCAAAACTAGCGCAGACTGGAGAAAAGAGCACAACATCGCCAGAATCAGCTTCACTTCTTGCAAGTTGAATTGCCGATTCTAATGAGCTTTCTAAGTGCACAGGAATCTCACTTACCCCAGCATTCTCAAGAGATTTTCGAATTTTGAAACTCGATTCACCAATCAGAATTACCGCCTTTACATAAAGACGCACAGCCTGTGCAAGTGCGGAAAAATCAGTACCCTTGTCGCGCCCTCCAGCAATCAAAACAATAGGTCGTCCAATGCTTTCAAGAGCTCCAATTGTTGAGGCAACATTTGTCGCTTTGGAATCATTGATAAAGGTGACACCATGGCGATCTCTCACATACTCACAAGCATGTTCAATTCCTGAGAATGTTTGGAGCACATGACGAATCACATCGACAGAACACCCACACAACAATGCGATGGCTGCAGCTGCCATCGCATTGGCAACATTATGATCACCTTGAAGCCGCAACTCGGAAAGAGGACAGATCTCAACCGTACGACTGTTAACACGCCACATCAAGTAATCTCGATCAACATACATCCCAGAATCTACAACATGCTGGCGACTAAACGTCAGTAAGGAGGAGAGGACACCGGAGCCCAAATTTCTCACAACCAAATCATCTTGATTGATCAGGCTGTAGTCCCATTTTTTTTGGCTCCTAAAGATTCTCGCCTTTGCCAGGACATACTCGTCAAACGTCAAATATCTATCCATGTGGTCATTTGTAATATTCAACACCACGGCAAGCCACGGAGAGAAGGTGTCAACTGCCTCAAGTTGAAAGCTTGAGAGTTCAACAATGAGGTAGTCAACTGTAGGAGAATTTCCGCGAAGACAATCTAACGCGATCAACGACAAAGGCGTTCCAAAGTTTCCACCCAACCTTACTGAAATACCCGCCTGATCCAACATTTCCCCAGCCATCGTTACAGTCGTACTTTTTCCGTTGGTTCCGGTTACTCCAACAAGCCTCCCTTTGAGATATGGAAATGCAAGTTCTATTTCAGCAATGATTGGAATCCCAGCACAACGCGCATCGTCAAGTAATTGTGACGTTAAGGGAACCCCAGGACTAATTACAATGAGATCTGCAGTAGTAAATGCTGCATTACCCTCTCCACCAAAATAAAAAGGAATCCCTTGATGCATAAGCTGCTCTGCTGTTCCAGCCATTTCAGAACGAGGTTTCACATCTACAGCCGTCACATGTGCACCAAGCCACGTAAGCAATTCAATGGCCATACGACCACTGCGAGCAAGGCCAAGCACGGTAACGTGCTTTCCCTTAAGCGCTGACTCAGCATTTGGAATCAAGGTTTTTATGTTGGCCCTAACGAAGCTTTAGCGTACTTAAACTCAGCAATGCAAAAAATATCGCGATAATCCATAAGCGGATAACAATCTTTGGCTCTTCCCATCCTTTTAATTCAAAATGGTGATGGATAGGCGCCATCAAGAACATTCGCTTCCCCCTTGTTTTATACGATGCAACCTGAAAGATAACTGAAACAGCTTCAATGACAAACACACCTCCAACCAGGACTAATAAAAGTTCGTGTTTGCTTACGATAGCAACGAGACCAAGCGAAGCTCCCAAAGGTAATGACCCTACATCACCCATAAAGATTGACGCTGGGTAGGTATTGAACCACAGAAATGCCAAGCTTGCTCCAAAGATAGCTCCTGTAAAAACAGCCAACTCTCCTGATCCTTCAACATAGGGGATCAATAGATATTCTGCGAATCCCGCGTGTCCTGAAACATACACAACAACAGTATAGGCAAGCGTTGCAACCATGACAGGGCCAATAGCTAACCCGTCTAGTCCATCAGTTAAGTTCACCGCATTTGATGCTCCAACAATGACGAGGATGGCAAACGGGATATAGAACCACCCAAGGTCAGGAGAAAACGTTTTGAAGAACGGAACATTCATCACCGTAGAGTATCCAGGGAGAAGATACAGAGTGAGCCCAATTACACTTGCAATGAGAAGCTGGATCACAAGCTTTGGTATGACGGAAAGCTCAGACTTTGCCCTCTGGGCCCCCTTTCTATAGTCATCAATAATTCCTAAAGTTCCAAATCCAATCATCGTACCTAACGCTAACCAAATATACTGATTACGCAGATCAGCCCATAGAAGCGTCGAACATACCACCGCCCCAACAATAAGTATTCCGCCCATCGTCGGAGTCCCTCGTTTTGCAATGTGTCGTTCTGGACCATCATCTCTGATGGATTCTGTAAAACCAGACGATTGCAACCGTCTCGTCAATATTGGGGCAAATGCAAACGCAATCACAAAAGCAGTTACCACGGCGTAGATTGTTCTGAAGCTGAGGTACCGAAACACATTAAACAAAGGAACTTCGTCAGCCCAAGGATATAAAAAAAGATAGACCATAGGTAATATTATCGCGCTTGTGTGCGCCTCCTTGAAAAGTGTTTTCTCCATCCCTCGACAACCTGTTCCATACGCATGGATCGAGAGCCTTTTACCAACACCGTATCCCCAGGAGAAAGACAATCAGCAAGGCAAGCGATGAGAGTCTTATACCCCGTAGTCTGGTCATCACACGTAACCACAACATGATCACGGCACATCCCAGCTTTAATTGCACCTGAAGCTGTATATGAACCCATGGAACCACAAAGAATGAGATTATCAACACCTAAATGGGCAACTAATGATCCAATTTCTTCATGAGCGGCCTTGGCTGCACAACCAAGTTCCAACATATCCCCGAGTACAGCAATACGCCGTCCTCTTCCAGGCATATGACTTAACATCTCTAGTGCAACTTGCATTGACGTAGGATTTGCATTGTAGGCATCATTGAGAATTTCCACATCGTTCCACTGCACAATCTCTGTTCGCATTGCCATAGGACGAAATTTCGCAAGCCCATTACGGATTGCTGTTGCCTTCACCCCCACCACAAAACCTACTGTTGAAGCGGCAGCAGCATTAGCAACGTTGTGCCGTCCAGGAACTGGAAGTCGCACTGCAACTGGCCGTCGATACCCCGGACGTTGTAATGAAAAAGACCATCCCTGCGATTGCGATAGGCACACTTTCGTAACATGAACATCAGCATGTGGCGAAAAACCAAACGAGACCACACTCCCATTTGACAGAGACCTTAGGAACGGGAAATAGGGATCATCTGCATTTAGTATTGCGGAACCATCAAGAGGGAGCGATGCCAAAAGCTCTCCCTTTGCGCGAGCTACTCCATCAAGATGATTGAGTCCAGCTAAATGTGTTCGAGCAATATTCGTCAGTACACCAATCGTTGGCTTTGCAATCCCACACAATCGCGTGAGCTCATCAAACTGATTAATCCCCATCTCGACCACACCCATCTGATGACGACGATTCAAACGCAACAATGTCAGCGGCACCCCAATATGATTGTTTAAATTACCTTTAGTCTGTAACAGACAAAACTCTTGGCGTAGGATGCTCCCAATCATCTGCGTCGTTGTTGTTTTTCCATTACTTCCTGAAACGGCAACCACAGGAATATCAAATCGCCTTCTATGAAACCCCGCAAGATCTTGAAACGCACGGATGGGATCATCTACACCAATTACAACCTGATCAGATTTCCTTCGGGCTTTTGAAAAAGATGGGCGATAGTCACCACGTACTACGACACCTCTCACTCCTTTTTTTAGTGCACTTGGAACAAATGCATGCCCATCAAATCGTCTCCCTTTAATTGCCACAAATATCTCACCAGGTTTCACAGTACGACTATCAATACTTAGGCGCGATGGATGCCCTAATTTTGAACCGGACAGCAAATGCCCTCCCGTTGCCAACAATAACTCCTCAACCTTAAATCCGGCCATGCTCACTCACAATGGCTTCTCGCGCAACACACCGATCATCAAAATACAACCGGCAATCTCCAACGATCTGATAATTTTCATGTCCTTTACCAGCGATAACCACCAAATCACCTGGCCGAGCTACTCGAACAGCTGCTCGAATAGCTTCGCTACGATCAGGAACAACCTCATAAATAGAGGAAGAATCCGAAGCTACTATCCCATCTACGACATCACAAATAATCCGATTAGGATCTTCTGTTCGAGGGTTATCTGAAGTAACGATCACGAGATCACTCAGCGTGGCTGCAATTTTTCCCATCACAAACCGCTTTCCTTGATCCCGATCTCCCCCACAACCAAAAACAGTGATAAGCCTTCCCTCGGTTAAAGAACATGCCGTATTTAAAAGTTTATCTAGTGCATCACCTGTATGAGCATAGTCAACTACCACGCCATATTTTTGACCTTCATCAATTTTTTCAAAACGCCCAGGCACACACCGCAACGACGCAATACCATCTTGAATCATCGCAATAGAAGAGCCTCGACTTAACCCAACGCCAATCGCAGCTAAAATATTAGAGACATTGTGCCGCCCTACCAGCGGCGACTGCACCTTAAAACTGCCTTTGGGTGTCTGAGCGGTAAAAGAAGTTCCTTCAAACGTAATAACAATATCCTCCGCGCGTATATCTGCATGGCAATCAATCGCGTAACTCCACGCTGAAACACTACATGCACGCAGCACGCGTTCCCCATAGGGGTCATCTAGATTGACGAATGCTCGAACATCTGGAAAATCCGTAGCAGGCTTGAGCAACTCCGATGAAAACAATCGCAACTTAGTATTGAAGTAATTTTCAAAATTACCGTGAAAATCAAAGTGATCCCGTGTCACATTTGTAAACACTACAATGTCAAACAAACAACCAGCCGTGCGCAAAAGAGCCAAAGCGTGAGATGTCACTTCAATGACTGCCTCCATTATCCCTCGCTGCACCATTTGACTAAGAAGGCCTTGCAAGACTACTGCACTCGGGGTTGTGTGTGACGCAGTAAGTCGTTCATCACCAATCTCATACCCAACAGTTCCAATTAGCCCTGACATTTTCCCTGATGCCTTTAAAATTGATTTGACAAGATACCCAACAGTTGTTTTCCCATTCGTCCCAGTAATCCCACACATCATTAACATCGATGACGGATCACGATAAAAATTTCGTGCAAGAATTCCAAGCGCGTATCGAGAATCACGCACTTGCACAGCCGCGACGTCAGGGAATTCTCGAGAAAACCCCTCTAAACAACTGTCACTCGCAACCGACACTGCACCAGCAGAAACGGCATCGCCCAAAAAACAGTTTCCATCAGAGCGCAGCCCCCTAATAGCCACAAAAAGACTGCCTGGCTTCACATCTCTCGAATCATCACAAATCGCCATGATTTCAGGATTTGTTAGTCCAGAGGTGACCAGTGGCTCAACTCCCTCAAGCAACACATTCAACCTCATGGAGAATATCCGTTATTAAACTCACTCCGCTAGTTTGTAGCATGCACTACGACAAAGTCGCGCTTGGGAACATCAGGCAAAATATTGAAATGGGACACGGCCTGCTCCGCAATTCTCCGAAACACCGGAGCAGCAACCACCCCCCCAAAAGAGGCCGTCTGCGGCTCATCAATAATTACAAGGATGATAAGTTGAGGATGCCGTGCGGGGAAAAAACCGAAGAACGAGCTTACAAGTTTATCTTGGGAATAGCTTTGAATTTCCGGATCAAACTTTCGAGCTGTTCCAGTTTTCCCTGCAATCACATAGGAAGGCAACGATGCTCTCGTTGCCGTACCTTGAGATACCACACGACTAAGAATCTCTGTCATTTCTGCAGCAGTTTGAGTACTGATTGCCTTCCTCTTCTTGTACGGTTTAACGCTCCTCACAATGTGTCCATCTCCATCCCTGATTTCAGCAACCAGATATGGCTGCATCATGAATCCCCCATTAGCCAATGCTGCTGCTGCTGTGATCAATTGCAACGGCGTTACTCCCACTTCATATCCAATAGCCAGTGATGCCAAAGAACCACGACTCCATCTCTCACGTGGCTGCAAGAGACCATAACTTTCACCAGCAAGATCTATTCCGGTCTTCTCCCCAAATCCAAAAGAGTGGAGATACTTTGAAAACGATTCTTCCCCCAGTTTCTGCGTAATTTTCACCATTCCAATGTTACTTGAACGTTCAATAATCTCTGAAAATGTCAGCCAGTCATGAGGGGTAGCATCCGTAAAAACACGCTTTGTCCCTGGAATTCTATAACGCCCATTTTCAGTAAACACACGATCATCAGAATGAAATATTCCTTCATTTAACGCCGCTGCGGCCGACACAATCTTTAACGTCGATCCTGGTTCATAGTAGTCCGTTACAACACGATTTCGCCCATGATCTCGCCACTGCTCTGGCACATGCTGCTGCATAGCGTTGGGATCGAAAGTTGGCCGAGCAGTCATAGCCAAAATCTCCCCAGTACCCGGATCCATCACAATAACGCTCCCACCTTTTGCCTGTGTCAACTCAATCCCCTCGTCGAGGGCAGTCTCCGCCACGTACTGGATACTCTTATCAATTGTCAGCACAATGTCATGACCTACGGCCGGAAGTTGTTCCTCAAAAGCCTTAGAAAAAATTGGCCGCCCTAGTGCATCACGATCCATCACTACCCGACCACGTTTTCCACGCAATGATTGATCATATTTTGATTCAAGGCCCTCACGGGCATCCCCATCAACACGCGCAAAACCGAGGACATGCGCGAGAAGATCACCATTGGGATAGACGCGCTGTGGCTCCTTAATCACCCCTATTCCATCTATATGGCTTAACTGATCAGCTGCATGATCATCAATCCGCCGTTTAATCCAGACAAATGATTTTTGGCTACGAAGCTTTTGCTCTATATGATCAGCATTAAGACCCAATACTGAAGCAACAGCTCTCGCCGTCTCACGTGGATTCGAACATTGAAGAGGATCACCATAGAGCGATGGTACAGTACTATTGATTGCCAAAATACTCTCCCGTCGATCAGAGATGATCCCACGGCCCGGCTCAACAGATTGGATCTTTTGGTGCTGACCTTGCGCCTCACGAGAAAGCCCGGGAGAATCAACAACTTGCAATATAACAAGACGAGTCACAAGTACAAGAAACCCACACACAACGCATATCATGGAAAAGATAAAACGGCCACTCTTTCGTTGTGTGGAACGTGATAGCTCCATGAAACACCCTTCTATCGTTTAGACAACAAAATAACCTGACGTGATTGGGGTCGCATAAGCTCAAGCTGCATTGTCGCAATTCTTTCAAGACGCGCAGGTGATACGAGACCATAGTATTTCACCAACAACGCCTGCTGTCGCTCTTCAAGACGGGTTTTTTCGCTTTTCATCTGCTCGATTTTAATTCCCAGTTGAACCATTGCACTCCGCTCCCAAACAATAAATAACATCAGCGCAAGAAGACCTATACAGAGCATAGCTTTCAAAGTAGACTTTTCTCCACCACCCGAAACTTTGCACTCCGCGATCTTCGATTATCATGCTGCTCTTTCTCAGATGGGCGGATTGGTTTTTTGAATAATCTCACAACAGTCGGTTGCGCAGATCGCGCCATGGACAAGAAACTCTGCTTTACAATGCGATCTTCCAAAGAATGAAAGGTAATCACACCCAATCTTCCGCCCGGAGCAAGAAGTAAAACCGCCTGCTGAATACCACGAAGCAGCACATCAAGTTCAGCATTTACCGCAATCCGTAGCGACTGAAAAACCCGAGTGGCACAATGCAAACGTCCAGATCTATAGCTTAAAGGCACAGAAAGCCGAATAATGTCCTTAAGCGCACTCGTCGTGAGAATTGGTCTCCCAACACGACACTGCGCAATACCACGCGCAATACGTCGCGCATACCGCTCCTCTCCATACTCACGAAAAATTCTTGCGAGTTCTAATTCTGAACTGTCATTGACCACATGGGATGCCATTCGAGGAATCCTTTGATCCATTCGCATATCCAAAGGACCTTCAGATTGAAAACTAAATCCCCTTGCAGGATCCCCAAGTTGCATCGAAGAAACACCAAGATCCAAAACAATTCCATTCACCGCATTAATTCCAATCGACTGGACACACTGAACAAGTTGAGCAAAGCTTCCATGTATCAGCTGAAGACGAGAGCTGAATTTCTTGAGGCGCTCTTCTGCTATCTTAATGGCGCTGTCATCTTGATCGACCCCAATGATAATTCCATCTGGCTCACTAGCTTGCAGGAGCGCCTCCGCATGCCCTCCAGCACCGAGTGTTCCATCAACGTACACACCACCACTTCCCACATTAAGCCACTCAACAACTTCATTTCTTAAAACCGATACATGTTTTTCCCGTTCTTCCAATTCAATACACGTTAAAAAACTTCGCATTTATCCAATAATTACTCCCATTATTCCCCACTTTTATCCACATTTTCCTGAGTATACGCCACATTCCACAGATGTCAAACAAAAATCACCCAATTTTTCCCTTTTTAATCAATACGTTCAGCTGTTTTCAATCTACGCTCGAGATTATCTTTCATGGTACGCTCGAGGCTATCTTTCATGAAAAAAATCACTTCCCCCTACAAACCGGACAGCAAAACATAAAGCTCAGCGCCAGCTAAACACATGGTTGCCCTAAATTTAGGCATTGAGCAGGAGATTTTTCCTCACAGAATCCCCAGACCTTGCGGATTCCAAAAAAGCTTCGTTCTGATTTAGTCGAAACGATTAGGTTGTTTCAGGAGAGGAGAAAGCTTATCGTCAATCTCACGCTATCGGATGACTTTGATTAGGATCAGCGATATCGAAGCAACGCTGAGTCTGATCACAGTAGTCAATAGACTGAACAGGATGAAAGCGCGGGTATGGGGTATCTTGGAAAAAATCAAGATGCTTGAGATCGTTACCAATGATCTCTGCATCCGCGAGAGGAATGGGATAGCCAGTAAGAATAATCATAATTTTATTATCATCTCGATAAAGGTGAACAGGGTGCTGAACTATTTCCCGAATAATCAACGCCATCATCTGTGCAGTCTGCTCATCAGGAGCCTCAGCAACAACGATTACATACAAAGCTTTATCTAATCCCTCTCCTGAATCGTCCTGAATCTGAAGAGGATAAACGATGACCGGCGCAGTTAGAACACAACATAGCAATAGAACAACAATTCGATTAAGCCTTTGCAGTACAATCCCCATAACCTGGTCAGAACAATCTCACCATCTCCTTTGCATCACATTCCATAGACACATACACACTTAGTTCAAAAGAAGTATTACCACCCCACAAGCACACGCATAAACATCGATAGTGATCACAACTGACCATAGCACAGAAAGACAATCAGCATATCCTATGAACGACAAACACGAAGAAGGATCACGAAACGACTGTTGTCACGACTTGGAGGAAAGAGAACGGCGCAATCGATGAGAGCCAACAGGGCGAACTGGGACACGTTTCGCGTAAACCACTCCATCAAGTTCCGCAACGCTTTTAATCACCAGCTCCAACTGCGATGCATGCCTAACCTCAACAACAAAATTCTGTACGGCTTTCGCATCATGAGTCACCGTAATATCAGCAGAGGTAATATTGACATCCCTTGCTGTAATAGTAGAAGACACACTGGCTAAAAGCCCAGGACGGTTTACAGTTAAGACAGAGATTCCAGCCTGGTGAGTGCGATCACACAAAACATCCCACTCTGCATCCACAAATCGCTCTTTATGGCATTCTAAAACATCTAAGTTTTGGCAAGCTGAGGAATGAATTGAAATTCCGCGCCCACGTGTGATAAATCCAAAAATATGATCACCGGGGACAGGGTTGCAGCAACGTGAAAAGTGAAATAGAAGACCACTCGCACCCCGGACTTTAACACTTCGATCACGTGACAGGGCTTCACTGTGATCAAGATCACGCCTCCCTTGCAACTTATCCATCATCCATTTTATAACTTGTTCGGCAGAAACTTTTCCTACGCTGACAGCTCCTAGCAGTCCCTCTGCCGACTGAAACCCAGTGTGTTGTGCAAGGACAATAAATTCCTGACTTTCGATCAGTTCACGATGCGTCATGCCTTGTCGACGCATTTCTTTTTCAACCAACCTCTTTCCAAGTGCAACGTTACGCACCAGCTCTGCGTCACGAATCCAGTGTTTAATCTTCGTTTTTGCCGATGGCGTTTGGACAAACTTCAACCAATCTTTGCTTGGAATTCTAGTCGCAGAGGTTAGAATTTCAACAGAATCTCCACTGCGTAACGTCGTAGATGGCGGAACAATTTTTCCGTTGACCTTAGCACCAAGATAATGGTGTCCGACTTCTGTATGAATTGCATAGGCGAAATCGATTGGCGTCGCACCTGCAGGAAGCTCCTTGACATCACCGTCAGGAGTAAAAACATAAATCACATCGGCATACAAACCCAGTTTGACTGAATTCATGAACTGGCGATTGTCCGAAAGATCACGGTGCCATTCCACTAATTGGCGCAGCCACGTAAAAATCTTTTCGTCATTCGTATTAACTTTACCCTTGTCTTTATATCGCCAATGGGCAGCGATCCCTTCTTCTGCAACACGATGCATTGCCTCAGTACGAATCTGAAACTCCACATGCTCCCCACTAGGTCCCGCCACCGTCGTATGAAGAGATTGGTAAAGATTAGATTTGGGAACGCCAATATAGTCCTTGAATCGACCTGGAACTGGCTGCCATAACGAGTGAACCACCCCTAAGATTCCGTAACAATTGATCAAAGTGTCAGTAGTCACACGGATAGCAGTCAAATCATATACTTCTTCAAACAAAATCCCTTGCTTCTCCATTTTTTCGTAAATGCTATAGAGATGCTTCGGCCGACCTGTTATATCTGCTTTAATTCCTTGTTCCTTAAGCTTTTGACTGACAAATTCCGTAACCTCATTGACATAGGCCTCTCGCTCCTGAATCCGCTTGGCCACCTTGCTTCGAAGCATGGCATATTTCTCTGGCCACAACGACTTGAGGCATAAGTCCTCCAATGCATTTTTTATCCACCCAATTCCAAGACGATTTGCCAACGGAGCATAAATCTCCAGCGTCTCGCGGACAATTTCTGCCTTCCTCGTTGGATGTAAATGGCTAAGTGTCTGCATATTGTGAAGACGATCGGCAAGCTTAATGATAATAACCCGGATATCATCGGCCATGGACAAAAGCATCTTTCGAAAATTTTCAGCTTGTTTCTCCTCATCACTCTTAAATTCAACCTTTCCAATCTTAGTAACGCCATCAACTAACCGAGCAATTTCTTCACCAAATTCCTGCTTAAGGCACTCAAAGGTGCAAACTGTATCTTCGACCACATCATGAAGAAGACCTGCCGCAATAGGCGGAACATCAAGGCGAAGAGCACAAAGAATCGACGCGACTGCAAGTGGATGTTGAAGATACGGTTCACCTGAGAGACGTTGTTGGCCTTCATGTGCCCGTGCAGAAAAACTATAGGCCCGCTGAAGAAGATCAACATCGGCGGTCGGATGATACGTCAGAACTCGACCAATCACATCTTCTATACGATTACATTCTAACGCCAAAACACTCATTTAAACCCCACGAAAACATCCAGCCTACTGCGCACGCTCTTACTAAAATTCAACAGTTTGAACGAACGTCAACAAGTTGTAAGCGTAAGCGATCAGTTCCACGCCAAGAATTTCTCCCTGCCTTGAACGCGACATCAATCGGCCCTTGATCAAACATACTGCCATCCAGAAGCCCACTCATCCCAAACCCTATTGCATCATATCTACGCCCTGTCCGAGAACAAAGAGTAAGGGCCAGATGCCCCCGACCAACACATCGAGAAGAACTTACATGTATACGCCTAGCGACAAGAATGGGTTCTGGATTCTCCGCTCCAAATGGACCAAGGGTCGCAAGCTCATCAACCACCTCCAATGAAATAGCATCAAGATCAACCTCAGCATCAATATTGATCCTCGGCACAGGAGTGACACCATTCATAGCTTCATGAACAGTCGCAGTAAACGCCTCTTGAAATGCAGGAATTTTGTCTCTCCGTATTGTGAGACCAGCTGCAAACTGATGCCCTCCAAACGCATCAAGATGCACACGACATTGATTAATTCCATGAAACAGATCAAATTCTGGAATACTGCGTGCAGACCCTCGACCAATCCCATCCTCATTTATTGCAATGACAACGGCAGGACTATAATAGCGTTCCGCCAGACGAGCTGCGACAATGCCAACCACACCCATATGCCATCCTACACCGCTTACAACAATCGGGTTCAAACCATTGACTGATGGACCCAGCATTCCATCGGCTTCTATCTCAGTCTCATACTGAATTTGTTTTCGCTCATCATTTAAACGATCCATCTTCGCTGCAATTGCACGAGCCTCTTCTATCGAATGTGTCGTGAGAAGACAAACACCAATTGTTGCATCGTCCATCCGGCCTGCAGCATTGATCCGAGGTGCCAACGCAAACCCGACCGTCTCTGAACGGCAAACACCAGACACGTTTGCAACATCCTTTAGTGCTCTGATACCAACACGTTTATCAGCAGAAAGCTGTTGTAATCCATCACGTACCATTGTGCGATTCTCATTAACTAATGGTGCCATGTCAGCAATGGTTGCCAATGCCACAAGATCAAGACCATCTCTCACTTTAAAATCAACAAGGAGGCTGCTATCACCCTCATATTTCTGGTCATACGCCATAGCAACTTTGAAAACAATGGCAGCAGAGCACAAACCTCGAAAGGGATATAAGGAATCAGCTCGGCAGGGATTTAAAATGGCAGAGGCATGAGGTATGCCATCATCGCCAACTTCATGGTGATCAGTGATAATCACATCAATTCCACACGCCACAGCGTACGCTATCTCACTCTGGGATGTCGTACCACAATCAGCCGTAATCAATAATGAGATCCCACGATCACGAAGCTGAGTGATGGTATTCATATTAAAGCCATAACCATCCCGAAATCGATGGGGAATCTGATACGCAACTTCAAGCCCATGCATGCGAAAGAATTCAACATACAAGCTTGTTGAGGTAATCCCATCAACGTCATAGTCTCCATAAATAAGCACGCGCTCCTGCCCATGGATAGCGTGCCTGATACGGTCAACTGCTCGCTCCATGTCAGGAATAAGAAATGGATCGTGAAACATTGATTCACGACCTGAGAGAGAGTTCAGCTCCTGCTCCGCGGAAACCACGCCCCTTGACGCTAAAACCGACGCTGTGACGGAACTAACATTTGCCAGCTTGGCAAACTGCCCATCATTCTTGCTGTTTTGCTGCGGAAAACTCCAGTTTTTTTGACGAACAACAGGTAGCAAGAACCCTACCCTCTGCCTTGCTGAATGTAATGCCTTGCAAGCTCCTCAGCATTCTCCCCTAAAACCACATCAAATTCATCAATGAATGAATTGAGCGTTTGCTTAAGGCTTTCCCCAATCGGAATTTGAGTGGGGGACCTATTACATTCCGTTTCAGTACTCGTACTCACCCCACACAGTTTCTGGCGCTGCTTCACATCCCAACTGCAACTCCACAATTCAACTACATACAAACAGCCTCACGCGATCATCAACCAAAGATTCCGTCACTTCCCAGCTTGGCAACAATCAGCAACGCCACAATATTAACAACTTTAATCATTGGATTAATTGCCGGTCCC
>DCWI01000014.1:0-309 GCA_002328825.1 Nitrospiraceae bacterium UBA2166
TTTGCATAAAAAATCGGGTTTTAACCAATCTTGCAGAAAGCAATACCGGATGTTTTGGCTGCGCCAAAACATCGGGGACGATGAATTCGGCCGACTCCCGTGAGACTAGCGTCGTAGTGGGAATGTCCGAGAATCCCCACAGACCGATGAGAGAAGGAAAAAGAAAAAAGCAGAAAAGCTTAAATACGATTGGACGATCTTGAACTTTCCAGAAGAGACTGTTACAGTTTCCGACGTTTCGTTGAGATGATTTCACAGGCATTCCGACTACAACCCATCACACAGGCCGGCGTAGCTCAGTGGTAGAGC
>DCWI01000014.1:618-15294 GCA_002328825.1 Nitrospiraceae bacterium UBA2166
GCCAGCGTAGCTCAGTGGTAGAGCAACGGTTTCGTAAACCGTAGGTCGGTGGTTCAATCCCACTCGCCGGCTCCATCATACACTAAAAAGTACGATACTATCACGAAGATATCAGCGTGTATCTCAAATAGCACCATGAGCTCATGCCTTGTTAGATACCCTTATCATTAAGCACTTCAACTGAGTTATCAGGTAGCGTCGTAAAGACGGTTATGGCATACTAAAGCGTGAGCATTTGATGGCAACAAATGACTCTTGGCAATTAGACTTGGGAGCCCGCCCCTTGGGTGCTTCTGATGTTTCCTTTCGTGTTTGGGCTCCGTTTGCCCAAACGGTGGCTGTTCAGGATCCTGAACGACATCACGAAACCTTCCCGCTTGAGAAACAGGATTCAGGCTATTTTCATGGCACAATTTCACTGTCAGGGCCAGGCACGCGATATCAATACGTCTTGGATGGGGGAAAAATTCGCCCAGACCCTGCCTCCCGTTCGCAACCCAACGGTGTTCACAACCCATCAGAGGTCGTAGCGATTGATGAATTCTACTGGACAGATCAAGATTGGAAAGGCCTGCCACTCGAGAAATTCATCCTGTACGAACTCCACACAGGCACGTTTACCCACGAAGGAACGTTTGAAGCAATCATCCCATTCCTCGACTACCTCGCAAATGAGGTAGGCATCACAGCGATTGAATTGATGCCCATCGCGCAATGCCCCGGAACCCGTAACTGGGGATACGATGGAGTCTATCCATTTGCTCCCCACAACAGCTTTGGGGGAGGGCAAGGACTCAAGCAACTAGTGGATGCATGCCACGCACGTCACCTAGCCATCGTCCTTGATGTCGTCTACAACCACCTTGGACCTGAAGGAAACTATCTCGGCGACTTCGGACCTTACTTCACAAACAACTATTCCACACCTTGGGGACAAGCGATCAATTATGATGGACCAGACAGCGATCCGGTCCGCCATTATTTCATTAGCAACGCTCTCTACTGGATCAGTGAGTACCATATTGACGCTCTCAGACTCGATGCAGTCCACGGTATTTTTGATTGCAGCTCACTCCACATTCTCGAAGAATTGACATCAGCCGTCCACCAACTCGGAAAGCAACTTGATCGCAACGTGCTCGTAATCGCAGAGAGCGATAGCAATGACGCGAAACTCATACGACACACACACGATGCTGGATATGGACTTGACGCTCAATGGAACGATGATTTTCACCATGCGCTACATACCATGCTTACTCACGAAACAACTGGTTATTACGAGGACTTCGGTCATATTAGCAACCTCTCAACAGCGCTCACCGATGGATTTGTCTATCAGGGCCAGGCCTCCACGTTTCGTAAACGACGCCACGGAAGTCCAACCAAGGGTTGTAACGCATCACAATTCATTATTTATTCTCAAAACCATGACCAGATTGGAAACCGGCCTGAGGGCGATCGATTGAGCACACTTGTTCCAAACGCAGCATTGAAGGTTGCAGCAACCTTGGTACTCCTCTCTCCAAATATCCCTCTCATTTTTATGGGAGAAGAGTATGGAGAAACAGCACCATTTCTTTATTTCACCGATCACGCTGACCTCCAGCTTCGATCTGCAATCCACACTGGACGCCAAGCTGAATACAAAGATTTTGGGTGGCTAGAGACTGGACACAATCCAAACTCTATCTCCACATTTGAACATTCTCGAGTTCACCCCGGCATTCAAACTAATACTCAACAACAAGCCATGCTACGATGGTATCATCGGTTGATCAGTCTCAGAAAAAAAATCCCTGCTCTGGGAGCCTCGACAGGGAAAATGCTTCGCCTATGGACCTTTCCTGAGCAAGTGCTTATCATGCACCGCTGGGCTTCAGAAGGGCCACAGGCAATTGTGATTTTAGGATTCAACCCTACCTCAACGAAGATCAATATACATGCCCCAAAAGGCACGTGGACACAAGCACTTGATGCCTCATCGGAAAAAAACGGAGTAGAGAGTCAAACAAATATTCCAAAATCCATTACCATTTGCGCTGAGGGTCAATCTATTCCTATTCCAAGCTTCTCTGCGACAGTATATCTGGCATAATGTTGAACAGCGATTTCCTATTCAGCAAGAACATAATAGTACAAGAATTTATGCTGACACCACACCCATCCGCAAAGCGGGCTCCAATCCATATTACTAAGTCATAAGCGGCACACCATGGTTTCACGAAGACGCCTACGAGAAATAATTGACCAATTCGCCAAAGTTATAATCCGAATGGGCGGGATCGGAATAATTTTCAGCATTCTTGGCGTTTTTGTGTTTCTCGTGTCTCAAGCTATCCCTCTCTTCCTTTCCCCAACAGGCTCTCTAACTCATCAGGTTGATACTAACAACACATCAACTAACCTCCCACAAACAGAAGTGATTGGTATAGATGCTTACCAATCACTCGCTTATGTCCTCACGCCAAAGTCTCTCTCGTTTCGCCAATTGCCCACAGGGAATACCTATCCAATCACACTTCCAATGGCACTTAAAGAGGCAAATATCACCGCAGTCGCACAGATGGAAGGAAACACACAGCGATTGGCGCTCGGAACCAATGATGGCCACATTATCCCAATGAGCATTCGGTTTCGCTCAGTATTTGATAACACCAGGACACAAAAAACAATTCCTAAAGTGTCTATCAACCCAGCAGTTACAATTGATCCAACGCACGCACCAATCATTAGATTGGCTTATCAAAATAGTGGTGACAGCATCTCTGCCATTGTCCTCAACAACCAAGGATATCTTTGGTACGGAGCTTTTCAATATCTCGACCCTGGGTATGAATCAACACACCCTCCCAGCAACCTTTCTCTCCATATCGCCGGAAAGGTCACATCACTTACTCTTGATGGGACAGGGGAAACATTTGCCGTGGGGACATCCAGGGGTGAACTCTACTATTGGAAAACTCAATACGATAGGCCTCCAGTACTGATCGGAGTTTACCAGGTTGCTCCAGCAGGAGTCGCGATCACCGCCCTCGCGTACTTAATTGGAGATCGCTCTCTGATAGTAGGCACCGCGGAGGGAAGCGTATCAGTATGGACCGAGTTATCCGGGCCACAAGACCCTACCCGATCACAACTACATGCTATCCACCAATTCACTCCACACTCAACACCCGTCACTGCCATTTCCCCTTCGCAGCGAAATAAGGGATTCATTACAAGTGATACTACTGGAAATTTACATGTTCACCATTCCACATCAGAACAAACACTTTTACGCATTCCAGGAAATGGCACTGCAATCACAGCACTCACCTTCGCACCAAAAGCAAACGGAGCCATAGCGCTCACATCAAATGGCACCCTTATGGCATACAATATCGAAAACCCACACCCCGAAATCACACTCGAAACACTCTTTAGAAAGGTCTGGTACGAAGGATATGACGAGCCAGAATTTGTATGGCAATCCTCAGGAGCAACTGACGATGTTGAACCAAAGTTCAGCCTAACCCCCATTACCATTGGCACACTCAAGGGAACGTTTTATGCCTTACTTCTCGCGGTTCCCATAGCCTTACTCAGCGCGATCTACACCTCGATGTTCATGCATCCATCATTGCGCGCCACACTTAAGCCGACTATTGAAATCATGGCAGCATTACCTACTGTCGTATTAGGATTTCTCGCTGGCCTCTGGCTCGCTCCGCTTATTGAGTACAGTTTTCCATCTTTAGTGGGCATGACAATCGTCGTCCCATGTAGCGTTTTCATTGCGAGTTTGCTCTGGCACCTTCTGCCAGAGCAAACTCGGAAACGCATGCCCAGCGGTCTGGAAGCACTCATTCTCATTCCGATTATCGGAGGAGCTATCTCACTGTGCTACCTCAATACGCCATTCTTTGAACAAGTGTTATTTGGCGGAGACTATAAAAAATGGCTTGATACGTCACTAGGACTGTCATATGACCAGCGCAATGCTATTATCATTGGATTAGTAATGGGCTTCGCCATTATCCCAATTATCTATAGCATCTCAGAAGAAGCTCTCTCAAATGTTCCAAAACGCCTTATCTCAGCATCACTTGGCCTTGGAGCCACTCCATGGCAAACCTTGACACGCCTTGTACTCGTGGCTGCAGCCCCTGGGATTTTTGCGGCTATTATGATGGGGTTTGGTCGAGCCGTCGGTGAGACGATGATTGTCCTCATGGCCGCGGGCAATACACCTATCATGGACATGAATCCATTCAATGGTTTCCGAACGCTTGCGGCAAATATCGCAGTGGAAATTCCTGAGGCTCCACATGGAGGCACCTTATATCGCACGTTGTTCATCGCGGCACTTCTTCTCTTTATGATGACTTTTGTAGTCAATACGATCGCCGAAGTGATTCGGCAGCGATTGCGTAAACAGTACAGCCAGTTCTGAGAACCCAATGCAAATCACCATTTTAAACACCTCGCTACATCACAATACTCATGCACATTCTATGCATTGCACTGGTTCACCCATAGCTTGCGTTCAAAAGCATACACTCGTTTATTTTTCAAATAATTCTGAAGGCAGATATACATAATGAAAACATGGTTCAGAAAAATTCTTGCCTCAGGTGACTTGTTCATTTGGGCTAGTGGCGCAGGCCTCTCTATTGCTCTACTCATGGTTATCGGACTTGTGGTTCTAGTCGGCATCAATGGATTGGGATTTTTCTGGACTTCAAACGTGTGGGAACTGACGCTTGATGATGGAACACACGTCATTGGAGAACTTACAGGATCCGAACAGATTCCAAAATCTGTTACCCCGGAGTACCCACAGGGAAAGACGAGGATTCAAGTGAAAACCGGAAATCGAGATCTTTACGGACAAGATTTCCGATGGATTGACGAAACTCGTATTGTCACAAGGACAACTCCTTCCGATATTGTACTACTGGAACGACGAGAATGGGGGAATATGTACGCGCGCATTCAGGCGATCCACTCGCAAAGTTTTCCCATTGCCTCAGGAGGAGACGCCGCATGGCATGCCCTCCTACCACTCATCGACAATGCCACCATGCTACACACCAAAATTCGCCATATTGAGCACGGGGAAATAAGCGATCTTAGTAACACAATTACACAAGCTCGACTGAAAATTAAAAAACTTGAGTTTTCTCTGCCTCAAGGGCAGAGGCTTCAAGACACCAACCCCGAACGCTATACACAACTATACACCACCATCCACGATGCAGAGTTACAACACAATAAGCATATCTCTTCATTGGAAAAATTATATGTCGATTTGAACACCTATACCGCCATTTTCATTGACAGCAGTGGTCTTGAGACACCCCTGTCTATCGGGAATATCATTCGTGCACTGCGCCCGAATTCAATGAACTTCTCCGAAAAACTATGGCACTACATCGTCAAAGTATGGGAAGTTTTGACCACCGAACCCCGGGAAGCCAATACTGAGGGTGGCCTTTTCCCAGCGATTATTGGAACGGTAATGATGGTGCTAGTCACGAGCATCATCGTAGTTCCGGTTGGAGTGATTACCGCATTGTACCTCAGCGAATACGCCCGACAAGGTGTCATCGTAAAGATCGTCAGAATCGCAATCAATAACCTCGCCGGTATCCCATCAATAGTAATTGGAATATTTGGGCTTGGATTCTTTATCTACGCCGTTGGAGGAACAATTGACACATTCTTTTTTGCTGAGACCCTTCCTAATCCAACCTTTGGAACCGGAGGCCTGTTGTGGGCATCCCTCACGCTCGCACTCCTAACCGTACCAGTAGCCATTGTTTCAACAGAAGAAGGATTATCCTCTGTGCCACGTGACTATCGGGAAGCCTCACTAGGACTAGGAGCTACAAAATTTGAAACTATATGGCATGTTGTACTCCCAATCGCAATGCCAGGAATTTTGACTGGATTCATCCTTGCCATTGCCAGAGCAACCGGCGAAGTTGCACCACTAATGCTGACCGGAGTCGTTAAATTAGCTCCAGAGCTTCCAGTAGATACGATTTTTCCGTTTGTGCACCTCGAGAGAAAATTTATGCATCTTGGATTTCATATCTATGATGTGGGATTTCAATCGCCAAACGTCGAAGCCGCTATGCCAATGATTTACGTCACAACTTTAGTCCTACTGATCATCGTCGTCACGCTAAACCTGCTCGCCATAGCACTTCGTCAACGTCTTCGAAGAAAATATGCCGGATCTACAGTCTAAAAAATCGTGGAACCTCAATACTTTTCAAAACCCTCTTCTCCCACAGAAAAGGCTTACATCTCCAGAGAAAAAACAAGATGTTCAAAAACATCCATTCAGCAATGCCGTAACCATCCGTCATACGGAACACATGAGCACGATAACGGGCCAAGAACACCACCGATGTTTTTTTTCACCCCATTGTTAGGTACATAAGCGATGCCACCAGAAAACATACGACCTCACGAACACATTGACGAACAAACCGCCCCATTGATTCAAAAAATTGACAGGAAAAACCTAAAAATACTCATACAAGATGTAAATTTCTTTTATGGGAACACCCAAGCTCTATGGACAATAAATTTAGCTATTCCAACACAACAAATCACCGCATTGATCGGGCCTTCAGGATGCGGGAAATCAACCCTTCTTCGATGCCTGAATCGCCTAAATGACTTGATTGATGGGACGCGTCTGGAGGGAAAGATTCTTCTCGATAACATTGATATTTACGACCCCAACCTCGATATCACAGATCTGCGAAAACGCGTTGGGATGGTATTTCAACGGTCAAATCCGTTCCCAAAATCAATCTACGAAAACGCAGTCTATGGTCCACGTCTGCAAGGAATTAACAACCGATCCGAATTGGATATTATTGCGGAAAAAAGTTTAACAGAAGCTGGACTCTGGAATGAAGTTAAGGATCGATTAAGGAAAAGCGCGTTGGGACTATCCGGCGGGCAGCAACAACGCCTGTGTATTGCCAGAGCACTAGCGGTCGAACCAAACGTCTTGCTTATGGACGAACCCTGTTCGTCCCTTGACCCTATTGCGACAGGAAAAATAGAAGAGTTGCTCTTTTCACTCAAAGAAACACTCACAATTATTATTGTGACTCACAATATGCAGCAAGCCTCCCGGATCTCAGATCATACGGGATTTCTTCTGATGGGAGAACTGGTCGAATTTGGGAAGACGACAACGATCTTTACTATCCCAACCGATACTCGAACAGAAGATTACATCACCGGTCGATTTGGATAGCCCATTATTCCATGCGTTTATCCACTTCACCAGTAAGAGGCACAAAGCGAACACTACTGATTTTTGAATCTTTAAACTCTCCTCCAATCTTCTCTCCCAACATAAGATCTTGAGATTGGCTTGTATCCCCAACAGGCATGATCAAGCGCCCGTCTTCCTTAAGTTGTTCAATGAGCGATACAGGAATATGATCTGCCGCCGCGGTGACAATAATCTTGTCGAAGGGAGAGAACTCCTCCCATCCTCTATACCCATCACCATGCTTAACCCTGACCGCTGTATAGCCAAGGCTCTCTAATGACGACCGCGCTAGATTCGCTAACTCCTTCCTAATCTCAATGGAATAGACTTGATCTGTAAGTGTGGCCAGAATGGCCGATTGGTATCCCGACCCAGTACCTATCTCCAACACTTTTTCTCCATACCTGACACTAAGGTACTGGGTCATTAACGCCACAACATAAGGCTGAGAAATAGTCTGTCCATGGCCAATAGACAATGGTTGGTCTGCATACGCCACATCCCAGTATTGCCGTGGGACAAAACAATGCCGTGGAACGAGAGACATAACACGAAGAGTAGGAATATCGGTGATGTCACGAGTGACAAGATCTTGTTCGACCATTTGAACGCGCAATTCACCGAACAAATCATGCTCAGCTTTGGAGATCGTACAGAAAGTTATCATCCCAGAAACTCCTAGAAGAAGGACAGAGAAAAACGTCCTATGAGAGACACAAACGTGCCCACAAAAAACACTGAAGTGCCCTCTATACGAACCAGAGAAAAAAAGAAATGGCTCCCCGGGCAGGGCTCGAACCTGCGACAAGTCGGTTAACAGCCGACTGCTCTACCAACTGAGCTACCGGGGAAAATTATGTGCAAGAGATTTTTGAGGCCCGGAGTATACTCGAAATAGAACCGCGGGTCTACGAAGTTAGCATGAACCTACGAAAAAAGGTGCAAAATACTGAACACTTTAGTCCGTCATAGGAGTTTCATCAAATCCAGCATAATATCTGGCCCACGAAAGGTAGATTGCGCCACTATCCCTCATGGCAGCTTTCATTTTGATGGCACGATCCAAAACCTCACTATCTTCATCAGAAGAGCGAAGTCCCTGAACATATTGATCAAAGGCTAAATCCAAACGTTCCATAGCCAACTCAACTTCAGCTACTGCAACTTTTACATCTTCAGTCATCGACTCTTACCTGCTCCTTGAGATCACTTTTACTGATAGGCTTGTCCAAGCTCAGCAGATTCTCCACTCGTATCAAGAATCTTCCCATCACCTCCAACGGCAAGCATCTCGATAGCATTGTGCTTGGCCGCATCGCACACAACCACACACAATTCACACCCTTTGCATCGATGAAGAACAACCTCGGCGACCATCTTATCGGTATTGAGCATCACACAATCTGGCTCTGGACAATACATGATACACAGCCGACAGCCTTTTTCCGCAATACACTTATCATCTGTTACGACAGCAACATTATACATACGCTATTTTTTCTCTCTTTAACTCGTCACAAACCACTACTTACGCAGCAGCAACCATCAGCTCATATTTATTGTCATTGGCCCATGCACCCGCACGCTCATAAGCATGAGTTACAGTTGCAAGGTTTTTAGCCAAAAGTTGTTCTTTTTTGGCAAATTTTTTCTTGATGGCTTCATCGAGAGTCGCAGTACCACCTGACGCCACATATTTCTTCCCAAACCGATCTTGAAGCGCTAAATCAAGAGATTGCAATGACACACAATTAGTGATTCCCGCCACCGACCCAATCAATGCCATATTAGTTGATAACTCCGTTCCAGCAATATCTATAGCAATTTTAGTCGCAGGAACATAAAACGTGGATGCGTTCAACTTGCGAAGGCTTTCTTCGTCTTCACTAGACAACAACGGAACATCAGAGTTAATAATCAACAATCCATTTTCCTTGAGCCCGGAATAGAACGGAGCGGTGTAACTCTTTTGCATAGTGATCACTTGCGGATGAAATACGATAATAGCATCAGGATAGACTAACTCACCTCTATCATAAATCCGATCAATGCCAATTCGAGCGTAGGCTTCCGCAGGAGCCATCCGTTTTTCCGCTCCAAAAAATGGATTTGAAATTGACCACTTGTTCTCTTTCGCAGCCGCCATCGCAAGCACATGAGCCGAGGTGACCACTCCCTGACCACCCAGACCGGACATCCTTATGTTCAACCTCCGTTTAACCATACCAACATCTCCCTTTTTTTCGGCCTTTACACGGATGATTGCGCGAGCGCAGCCTTGGCTGCAGCCTTCCTTTCTTTTTCTTTGATCGCAATTTCAGCAATCAATTCTTTTGCTTCAGGAGACGCATACTCTTTGTATGCAAACCTCAAGCCTGGTTTTTCAGAATCCCTCATCTCCTGCAAACCTTCCATGCTTTGCTTGCCAATTTCAAGAATACATGGCGTATACATCTGAAGATAGGTTGGACCAAGCTCTCTAGCAACGAGCACGGCATTTCTTACAACTTTTTCAACCAACGATGGCTTGCTCACCGTACAGTTCACAACATAATGACAGCCAGATTCCCTGGCAATTTCTGGCAAACGCACTTTTTCAAATTGTTTCCCAATGGGAGCCATTTTCGCTACAAAACCTTTTTGCATCAATCCGCTTTCTTGCCCACCAGTGTTAGCGTAGAGTTCATTGTCAAAACAAATGGTGGTGAATTTTTCCTGACGGAACCACGACTGTAAAGTACTGTCTAAACCAATATCCACCGTTGCACCATCACCGGCCAAAACCACAACATCTTTCCCTTGGTCAGGAAAACGGGCTGCAAGAGATCGCTTCAGTCCGCTGGCAATTGCATTCTGGTTACCAAACAGAGAGTGAATATTATGAACAGCAACATGCGGAAACACCAAGCTGGTACATCCTGTCGATCCAACCATGACAGTATCTTCTGGACTAGGAAGAGACGAAAGAATATAGCGAAATGCCATGGACTCTGGACACCCCGCACACAACGAGTGTTCTTCAATCAGCTCCTTACTAGTGCCAACATCCTTCCAGCCGCGACCCTCTTTTCCCCACGTAGCGTCGTCGACCAGATCACGATATTCCGGCGGCATAATATCGCGAAATTCTGGCGCTATTTTAATGCGTTCTTTAGACATGAGCCAGGGCCTCCTTGTCCGATTTGAGCGTTCGTAGAATGCGTTCCATGATTATTTCTGGTGGCATAGTCATGCCACCGCCAACATGAGGGCCAGCGACAACTCGTTGATTGTCCTGAACAACCGCTTTAATCTCTCGAGCCAACCAACTAGCGACATTAAACTCTGGAACAAAAATCCTCTTGGCATTGCGTGTAGCCGCTTGAAGCTCCCTTGACGGGAACGGCCGCAAAGTTTTAATTTTGACCAAGCCCACATCAAAACCCTCATCTCGCATAAGAGTAACGGCCTCTCTCCCCTGCGAAACTGCAGTCCCTGATGAGACAATTAGAACTTCAGCATCTCCATTTTCAACTTCAATTAAGCCGTCAAGCAGTGCTTCCGTGTGTTTTCTCGATCTCTCAATTGCTGCACGAACCTCTTGCTGCCATGACGCATGAGTTGCATAGCTAATGTAATTGTTTTTCATAACAAACGGGTCACGCATCATTCGAACTGGAGGACATTCCATGTCCATACAGGGAACAGGTGATCGATACGGGTCATAACGCGGAAGACACATATCATCTGGAGTCATCATCACAACATCCTTTGTATGAGTTACAAAGAATCCGTCACACGCTACCGCAATGGGAAGATGGACATCAGGCTGCTCTGCAACTATAAAGCCTTTCATGATAAAATCGAAGAGGTCTTGCGCTGTTTCAGCATGCCAAACCAGACACCCAGTCTCAAGCATATAGTACAATTCGAGGGTATCAGGCTGAATACTCAGCGGCGAATTAATCCCCCTGCAGGTAATACATACTTGAATGGGTAGCCGTGACCCTGCCCACATCGGGAAGTTCTCCATGGCACGAAGTGTCCCCGGCCCAGCCGTAGTGGTAAAACAACGTGACCCGCCAAACGATCCTCCCGCACATATTGACATCACGTCAAACTCACTCGCTCCCCGAGAGTAGATATCAACATACCCCTCCGCAAACAACTCACCAATAAGCGATGCCGCTTCACTCTGAGGGGTAATAGGATAGGCCACCGACATCCCGCAACTAGAACGTTTGATAGCTTCTTTAATAATTTCGCTCCCTGTTAAAAAGAAAGAAGTCCTCGGGGTTTTGAAAAAGAGATCATTTGGATCGGTATACACCTGCCCTTTTTTATTCTTAGTCCCTATGTCCACTGTAGTCGACATATTGCCTTCCTCCTTCACACAATGAGATACCCCCTCTAATGCTATACCGTTCCCTTTAGTTTTTTTATCCACCCAGCAAAATTCATTATCTTTTCCGGAGTGGCATCCCTAAACGTAAGATTCGCGTCCTCATGACCCGCCTGCGCACACATTGCAATGGTAAAACAGTCCGTTCCACCACGAATGATCTTAAGAGCCAAGTTGGCCTGATGGCAGTGAACACCAACAAACATGCATGCATCGATCTTATTATGCCAAATGGTAAGATTGGGATGATTTGGATTGATTTCAACTTCCGGGTTGATTTTCGGATACTTGGGCCGGTAATCCGCCATAGGAATAATCATTGGTCGCGCCTCAGACGAAACAGATTCTCGTATGACATCGTACAGGTATTGAATAGCTGTCGCTTTTTTAGCTGCTTTTTCGTTCCAACTCCACAATACCAAAGGTCCAGGAAAAATGGTCGGAACCTTGGCGGACAAAAAAACTTGAGCAGCTCTCTCCATTGCCTCTTCTTCCGGCACAATTCTCCCCTCAATATGCCCTTGATCCGGATCAGGCAGTCTGATACCCATTGATGCCGCAGAAGGCGGGAGAAATTCTTCCGGGCCAGGCAAAACACGATACGGCTTCATAAGTCAGAGTTTACCCTCCATCTTCTTCTTTTCACACCTAAGCGTACCACGCTTTCCATTTGGAGATAAACACAGCATAACTAAAAGAAGAAATAAATATCAACTTTTTAATATACAGGCAACCCACCCTTAGAATTTCATCCCCGGTAGAGCCCGAATACCCCCTACTTCCCCCTTCCGATCGCTCAGAGCTGACGAAATACACAAACCGCCCACAACTTAGTTACACCAAGTAGAACTATATGAAGCGAAGCTCCCTGCTGTCAATGGCTCAGATGTCCAAATTTGAAGGCTAATTAGAACCTCTTCTCAGTCCACAAACACCTTGCAGGACTTGTCTTCTAGGCACGAATGTCGTAGAATCCTTTTCTTAAAGGGCGGTTGCCCTTTTTTTTATGGTTAAGTGTGTCCATTGAGCCCATAGCATCATAGTCGAAGACAGGAGTAGAATATTTATTTAAACATTGAATCTACGCTGATGGTCACACCTTTAACCTGCAAAAAGGTTTTCGAGCCGACAAGGACTCTCTCATGGGCAAAGAACTGATCTCTGTTATTGAACAAATAGGAAGAGAAAAAGGAATCGACAGTGGACAAATTATCTCTGCTGTAGAATCTGCTCTGGTGAGCGCTGCCAAAAAGAGGTATGGGCTAGCGGAGAATATTCAGGTCACAATTAATCAGATAACAGGCAGTATCGAAGTCATCTCTCTCAAGACCATCGTAGACAGGGTCGTGAATCCACGGTCTGAAATTCTTCTTGATGACGCTCAAAAAGTTGACAATGAAGCTGAGGTTGGCGATGAAATTGGATCGCTCATTGAAATTGAAGATTTTGGACGTATCGCAGCACAAACGGCCAAGCAGATAATTTTTCAGAAAGTACGCGAGGCCGGATGGGAGGTAATCCAGCGTGACTATTCGGCTCGGATGGGAAACCTCGTCAACGGAATCATTCTAGGGCAGGACCGAAGAAACTACGTTGTTGACATCGGAAAAACTGAGGCTATGCTGCCACTATCAGAACAAATCCCCCGGGAAACATATCGGCGCGGAGATCGCATCAAGGCTTACCTATATCAGGTCAAACGAACTCCAAAAGATGTTCAAGTAATTCTGTCACGCGCCCATACAAACTTCGTCGCTAAACTGTTTGAGCTGGAAGTCCCTGAAGTTGCAGAGAAAATTGTCGAGATCAAGGGGCTAGTAAGAGAACCTGGAGACCGGACCAAAATCGCAGTAATATCTCACGATCGGGCAGTAGATCCAGTAGGTGCCTGTGTAGGAGTGAAAGGCTCCCGCGTTCAAGCTATTGTACGCGAACTCAGAGGGGAGAAAATTGATATCATCACCTGGACCTCTGATCCACGAATCTTCATTGCTGAAGCCCTAAATCCAACCTCAATTGAAAAGGTTGGGATCGACGAAGAAAAGAAGTCTGCATTAGTTGTTGTTTCGGATCAACAGCTATCACTTGCAATTGGTAAAAACGGACAAAACGTCCGATTGGCTGCCAGACTGACAGGATGGAAAATCGATATCATTGGCTTGAACGAATATGAACAAGAGAAAGTTCAGAGAGAGCAAATAGTCAGCGACGAAAGTGCTGTGAAAGACGAGACCGTGGATACTGGCGAAAATGAAGAGCCTGCTGCCAGTGCAGTGACGTCAAATGCTGATGATACCACCGCGGAAACGCACGGTTCTACGCCTCCATCTCACAGATCAACAGAGCCTCCAGATATTTCCAGTAATAACAAAGACTAAGAAACATAATGTTATTACACATGAACAGCTAATACGGGATTCCTAATGCGTGTCTTTGAGCTTGCGAAACAGATTGGCATTTCAAGTAAGGATCTCCTTCTGCAGCTAAACAAACTGGGACACACTGGCCTTACTCACATGAGTGCCATCGATGAACCCACCAGCCAGAAAATTTTAAAAAAGAAGTCATCACCGATGCCCTCCTTACCAGCAACACGACAAAAAAAGTTGAGACCTTCTCCTCAGGTGAAGGAAAAACAAGAAAAAAAACGCATCCTCGTCAAGCGGCGGAACATTGAAAACCAGAAAAAAACAACTACTCAAACCATAGATTCTCCAAGTTCAGCATCCGAGTCAATAACACCTTCCCAACAAGATACCCAACCATCCCCTGAGATGGTATCCGAACACTCAATTCCTTCACCAAATACAAGCACTCAGACAACATTAGATCCAAAACCCACTTCAACAACACTGCTCCCCACCTCTCATACACCTGAAGACATCGTTACGCCTGAAACTCAGGATCATCCTTCCACTTCTGAAACGCCCCGTATCAACGAGGGCCTCACAGCCCCTCCCCCACAACCAACAATTACTCCTTCCTCTCCCTCGCAACCCCCCCCCCC
>DCWI01000014.1:15617-16072 GCA_002328825.1 Nitrospiraceae bacterium UBA2166
GCCCCCCCCCCCGAAACCTCCCGAACGCGGAATCACTCGCACAGGTGATGTTCGTGAAGATGCTACTCGATGGAAAGACCTTCGCACTCTTCCTTCTCTTCGCCGCGAAGAACGTTCTCGTCCTACCTCCTCCGCACATCCAACAGACGTCACCCGTCCCAGGAAAAAAATCATCAAGCTCTCTGAGGGGCTTAGCGTAAAAAGTTTTTCCGACGCTATCGGACAGAAACCTACTGATGTTATTAGAAAACTCATGACATCCGGAGTCATGTTGACATTAAATCAACCGATCGATTCCGACGCCGCGGTTCTTGTCGCTGATCTCTTCGGACTCAAGGTTGAAATCACAACAGAACCGCCGCCGGAGGAACTGCTCCAAGATCCTGAAGACCATCCGGACAGCCTGATTCCGCGCCCACCCGTTGTCACTATCATGGGACATGTCGACCATGGCA
>DCWI01000125.1 GCA_002328825.1 Nitrospiraceae bacterium UBA2166
GTAAGCTCATTGCCAGTTTATATGCATATGGGGTATCGAGGACTCAGCCAGATTGTCGAGGTACTCACGGCTTATCCAAAGGTGTCTGTGCTCTTAGCGTGTGGAGGATATCCCCATTTTGACCGTGTGTGGAGAAAAGTTCGTCGTCTGGATAATGTGTGTGTGGACGTGGCCAGCCAACATATTGATGTTAGAGGTATTCGCGCTGCTGCGCATGTGCTTGGCGATGAGAGAATATTGTTTTCCACTGATGCCCCGTACAGTTTCGCAGACACTGACGATGTCTCGTCCTACAAGGGTTTGGTGAACAGAATCCAAAGAGTGTTCTCTCAACCTGAGGCTTTTGAACGCGTCACGAGGCTCAATGCGTTCAAACGGATCCCACGATTAGTGCAGTATGAGTGATCCGATTGTGAAAATAGAACGGACGGGACAGTGGGACCTTTCGTATCTCCTGCTGTTGTTTTTTGTTGGGGTCAGTCATTGGCTTTTATATTTTTACCTGATTCAACCGCCTCATGATCATATCAATCTCATGTCCCCTTTCAGTTGGACGGTGGATGGCGATCGAGATTTACTTAGAATCTTTGCCTCCCCTCTGGAGGCCTTCGACAGTGAAGTTTTCACTGCCCATGATTGGTATAAGGAGATCGAATATCAAACTATTGTTCAGGAAGCACTGCAGACTGGAACAATGCCCTACCATTTTCCGCAATTGGATTTATTTTTTCCCGGGACTCAGGAGAGGTTCCTGGGAGTTCCAGCGTGGAGCATGTCTCCTCAGATTGTGCTTCTTTATGTGTTGGACCCGTTTACATTTACGATTGTGAACGTTTTGCTCATGTATTCAGTGGGGTTCTATGGGTGTCTGTTGATCAGGAGAGAGTATGGGCTTGGTCTGATTGTCTTTACATTTCTTTTTTTGCTGTTCAACTTTAACGGGTATCTTGTTTCTAAAATGGCGGCTTACGGGCCTTCACAGTTGGGTTACTTCCTGATGCCTTTTTTGGTTTTGTTTCTCATGCGTGTTGGAGTAAAGCACGTTGGAGAGTCTAGAGGGGATGTCACCCAAGGGATAGATCAAGCGTGGTTAGGTCTGTTGGTTGGTCTTGTTCTTGCTGGGATGTTATATCAGGGGTCCTTGCATTTATTTGTTGAGTGCCTCACGTTTGTCTTGCTGTGGAGCATCGTAAACTTTCGAAAGTGGAGACTCTCGGCTGTGACGATTTGTACGGTTGGGTTTATTGGGGCGGTGCGTCTGTTTCCAGCAGCTGTGACCTACGGCGTTGCTCCAAACCCTCATGCGGCTGTATGGGGTGGGTACGGGCATCCCGGACATTTCGTTCAAGCACTTGTGTCAACCCAGACGCATTTGACACAGCCACTTTTTACTTGGTGGGAGAGCGATCTGTATGTTGGTTTAGTGGGGCTGCTTGGGCTTATCTATTTTGGTCTTTGGGGATCTTTTCTGAGGTGTGGGTGGGCTAGATTCACCGGCTGGTATGCCATGGCGGTGCCCTTGCTGATTATAACATTCATATCATTTCGCCAGTTCAAAAAATATATTGTACCGGACTGGATCCCGTTGTTAAGTGCGGAGTCGATGACAACGCGTTATATGATTATTCCTTTGGTGTTTTTGATTGTTATTTCCAGCATTAATCTTCAAGGATTTTGCGAGAAATATGTGGAGGTAAAGCGAATTAAATATTTCTTTCTTGGTAGTCTTTTGGTAGGGGGGGGGTTTCTGTTCAACCATTCTAGGGTGTGGAGAATGCATCGAGTTCAAGACGAGCATGATTGGGCTGTCGCAGAAGGGCTTGATGGAGAATCAGCTTACCATGCAACCGAGATCATTTTTCGTATCCAGAATGATCTGAGTGACACACTGTATATTTGGGCGGTCTGGGGAGGAGCTGTGGTGACAACTGTGTCGATAATAGGCGTTACCGCTTGGATTATTCGCCAGTGGCACACTAGGGCGAAGATCAATGGGTTTGTTGATGCAGCTTGAGGGACTACGGCGGGTTTCTCGCTCAAAGTAATATCCTATGCATCTTCGAAATTGCGGGTAATGGATCGAGACTGGCCCTCTGGTGCTGTTGTGTTGTTGACGGGTGCATCCTCAGGCCTCGGCAGAGAATTGCTCGGACAGTTATTACATTGGGGAGCAGAAGTGTATATCCTTCTTCACCCTCGTCATGCAGGTGGCAATGGACGTAAATGGGTGGAAGGAGATATTGCGGGTGAAATCTTCTGTGACCTTTCCGATCCAGCAAGTGTAGAAGAGGCAGCAACCAAAATAAATAAATCCATGCCGAGGCTGAATACTCTAATTCTCTGTGCGGGTGCCGCTGCGTATGGGAAGATCATCGATATTCCGTGGGCAACAGCTGATCATGTGATGAAAGTGAATTATCTCGCCAATGTGATTCTGATAGGAAAACTCCTCCCTGTCCTTCAAGCCCAGCCCGTTGGTCGGATTGTGTGTATTGGTTCTGGATCTGCACTTATGGGGCTTACTAAGGGAGCGGCGTATACCGCGTCGAAGGCTGCGTTTCACAATTTTTTTGAGTCTCTCCAAGGGGAGTGTCAAAAGTCTTCTGTGCGGTTGTTGCATGTTATGCCTGGCTATATGGAAACACCAATCCACGATAAGCAACCAATCTTTGGGGATGCAGGATCGGTTCCGCCTACTGGCAAGGGAGTGGACGTTGGATCTGTTGCAAAGGCCATTATCAAATTGGGGCGTCGTCGTGAAGGAAATGTTTTGCTCGGTAGAAACCCGTGTCTAGCATATCACTTGCGGTATTGGTGCCCGAGAGCCTTGCGAGCTCTGGCACGATGGTATGGGTATTAGTCGATATTCAAAGCACGATGAGTGGAGTTAGTAGGAAAACAAATTCTGGGATTTGAGTTAGACGAAGTTTCTAATTGTAGAAGGTGGAGTATATAGACTGGTTCTGCGGGGTCATCTTCTTTTTTCTTGGTATGTTGCTGCTATGGCATAGAGTATGGCGTCCATTCTTCTATCAGCGGAGAGGTTTTCCAGAGGATGTACGTTTTGGTGTTTTGCGATTGAGGAGATTGCTAGCTTCTTGTGTTCAGGGTGTTTAACATCAATGGCAACGAAACAGTTTCAAATTCGTTTCTGAGATAGAGATTATCAACAGCTCCGCTCCATGTGAAAATATTTCTGAAACGAGGCTGATCACTACGCTACACGTTTTACCAAGCCCACCAAGGCTCATTTTTCTCCCCGGATACATTTAGCACTATAAAAAGTTGCTCTGAGGCGTGTTGGGCAGCTGTTTTAGAAACGCTGCGGTGGAAATGTATCCATTGGAGGTCTTCTGATAGGGTAACTAGTTTTTTAGTTCTGCGTGTTTTTATGAATTTTCACATACCCCTTGTCTTTCAATGATCGGTTTGTGTGAAAAGTAAAGGAAAAATCTGGCGGAGTCTATTGTCGCACTCCAAGGTGCTTGCGTAGGCAGAGTGATCTTTTAGGAGACGATTGACTCGTTTCAGGGGAGCTGGGTACAGTATG
>DCWI01000088.1 GCA_002328825.1 Nitrospiraceae bacterium UBA2166
CACTGTTGGAGTATCTGGGTGGATGATGCCGCATTTCTCCCTCGCAATATCTTCGATGGTGTCGCCGAGATATTCTTGATGATCAAGTCCCACGTTGGTAATGATAGTGACGAGTGGCTTGAGAACATTGGTGGCATCAAATCGTCCTCCCATTCCTACCTCAACGACCCCAATGTTGACATTGGCTTCGGCAAAATACAGGAATGCGATTGCGGTTGCGAATTCAAAGAACGTTGGTGTGATTGTGGGGGGACATGATGTTGCGACTCTACTGATCAGCGCCTCTATCCGGTTATGGGGGATGGGGTGCCCATTAGTTTGAATGCGTTCGCTAAAGTCTACGAGATGCGGTGAAGTATACAGGCCAGTTTGGTGTCCCGTTGCACAAAGAATAGCTGAAAGAATAGCTGCGGTTGATCCTTTGCCATTGGTACCTGCAATGTGAATAGTTTTGAAGTGTTGGTGTGGATTTCCTATGGATGATAGAAGGGTTTTTGTTGTATCCAAGCCAAGTTTGATTCCAAAACGTTCAAGTTGATACAGAGTGTGGAGCGCTGATTGATAGGACACGTTAGTGTTTGAAATGGTTTTCTTGTTTGCTTGTGGTGATTATTACGCACATGAGTGCGACATGTGAATGTTCTGCTCCTTTTCAGGGGAAGTCTTGCTCAGAAGTGATTGTGCTGTATTACTGTTGCTCTCAATTTTAGTCTCGAGGTTGGTCGTGGGTCGTTTTCAACACCCTGCTCAAGGCGCCTTCGTCTATCTGGGACGGTGTTTCATCAGGTTGAAAAAAATCGAGGAGAGTGGTTAGTATCGCTTTTATATTTCGACGAGGAACGACCATATCAATCATGCCGCGTTCAAGAAGAAATTCAGCACGTTGGAAGCCTTTAGGAAGACGCTGTTTGATGGTTTGCTCAATGACTCGAGGCCCGGCAAATCCGATAAGGGCTTTGGGCTCTGCGATAATAATATCGCCGAGCATGGCGAAACTGGCGGTTACGCCGCCAAATGTTGGATCAGTGAGTACTGAAATAAAGGGGACTCCTGCGTCATTAAGTCTACCAATTGCTGCTGCTGTTTTGGCCATTTGCATGAGAGAGAACATGCCTTCCTGCATCCTCGCGCCACCCGATGTCGAGATGATGATCAATGGCGTTCGTGTTGTGCGCGAAGCCTCAGCTGTGATCAGAATTTTTTCGCCGACAACGGTCCCCATACTTCCTCCCATAAAGGAGAAATCAAAAATGCTCAGATTAATTGGGTGCCCGTTTATAGAACCTTCTCCGATAACAATGGCATCGGAGCGGCCAGTTTTTTGCTGAGAACGTTTTAGGCGGTCGGCATATGAATGGGTATCTTTAAACTCCAAAATATCTTTAGGTTGCAAATCTTTCTCCCACTCAGTAAAGCTTTTGTCATCAAGGAGAAGATGAATGCGTTCATCTACAGAGATTGGAAAATGGTAGTCACATTTTGGGCATACCTTTCCATGACGCTCAAAGTCTTTTCGAAAGATCATTTCTCTACAGACAGGGCATTTGAGCCACAACCCTTCTGCAATTTTTGGTCCAGAATCAGCGGCGTCTGCGCTTTTTCTTTTTTTGAACCAGGCCATGCGACGTGAGTGTTATTGGCTGTATCCTATTTGGTGCTTCTTGTCCTGCTCTTCAATGCTGAGCCGTTCAAACCCCTCAGTGGCATGTGCGCGGATTTCTTCTTGTCTAGGTGTTTGCGAAGTGCTGCAGTTTACAAGGGATGTGCTGATGAGGCCAAAGATAGCAATAAGGGTAATAGCATAGGTTGTTCGGATTGCATTCATTACTCAAAAACTCCTTCTGAGTCGTGAGGTTTGTTCTTAGTGGTTAGACTATGGTTTGCCTCTGTGAATCTGAGGCTGTTCTAGTTGTTCGTTCTGACGACTCGATGATCGGGGAATTTTGAATCGTAACTCTAATCGCTAGAGACTGTCAACGCGATTCTTGGCTGTGCTGAGCTATGTGGAATGAGATTGCTGCGAGTTCGTGGTGGTGACGAATATTTGGGGGAGTGTAGAGCGGAGCATGTGTACATGGGAATATCCGTGAGGATGTGAGGCACATATAATAGCGTTATGCGACAATAAAAGAGGGATCTGGGGAGTAGATAGAATCCTTTCACGCAGACTTGGCTCATATTGTATAAGTATGGGTGAATGGCTCGCATAAGGAGGGCGATAGTGTTGTGAGATCTGTTTTGCTATCAATTAGCGTTTTGTGCATGTTGTTTTTTGTATCCTGTGCGGAGCGACAGACTAACAGGGGTAATCTGAATACAAATGTATTTGGGAATATCGTTGATGATATCCCCCACTGTACTGGAGATAGGCGCCCTTCATACATAGTGCTGGAAATGCCGCCGATCAGGAATGTTGGGGATGTGCCACCAGTATATATGGAGATGTTATATGATGCGATTCAAAAACAAATCGAGAAGCGATTGGTTTGGCGAGTTGTTTCAAGTCATAACACAATTAAGGATGTCGTTGTGTTCAACGTTTCGATACTCGCATGGGAGAATATTCCTGATGCCTTAGATCGTGAGTGGCGAATGAAGATGCAATTGTCACTGGTCGATAAATTCCTAGGATGTGAAGTAAATGAGACCCTTGGAGAGGGAAATGTGGTCATGGGTTCGTCAGGGGACAAGGTGAAATCAGGTGTTTCTGATGTTGCAGATGGGGCAGGGTGGTTTGTCGAAAATGTTCTAATTCACAATCAGTTCAATTGAGCTTGCTTGTGTGGCGTAATCTATTTTGAGATTGTCGGTCGCTATTGCTATTGTGTATACGTGGATGTGGAGTGTGCTAGCATGAAGACGATGAGTGGAACTCTCAAACGGCTTGTCGTTAGTGTGAATTTTATTTTGCTCGTATCGTTGGTTTATGGGGTTGCAATGTATCCAGCAATTGCGGCTTCCGAGAAAAGTGCAAGGGTGCCTCAAGAAGCAAGTCCGAAATATCCGCTCATTACTCTTGAAATTCCGCCGTTTATCAATGAAGTTGGGGCGCCAAGAGTTATCCTGTCATCACTTCAATCGACAGTTATTGAAGAGTTTAAAAAGAAAAATCTTTTTGCAGGAGTGCTCCCTTCAACTGATGTGCTTGATGGAGTTTTGGTCATTCAGGGGACAGCGTTGTCGTGGGACAAGTCTGAAGCTGCAGACGGGTCGAGTGATGGAATGCTCACGGTCAGCTTGACTATCTCGCAAAAGATTGTGTCGTGTTCGTTAAACCGGGCAACTGTGAATGGCGTAATTAGTGCTGAAATGCTCAGAAAAGGCTCTGTGCAGTCGGATCATGTGTTGGTTAAAGGCGTCTTGGGGTTTTTGGCATCAGTTACCAATGATGAATAGGGGGCTATGCAGTGGACGCATATTACTTGTGATGAGGTATTTGTGTGGAATTATAGCCATTTGTATATTGTCAGCATGTGGCACTATGCCGAAGACAGCTCAGCCCCATAGTCTACCTCAGCCTTCTTTGACTGGAGATTCGCTCGAATTGGCGGCATTGCCGAATTCAGAAGTTAGGTCGTCACGCTATGCGATGTTATTTGACACGCTTGAAGTTCCACCCTTGAAACTTGAAGCGAAAAACCCACTTCCAGAAGAATTTCTTGAGCAGCTTCGCCATAGCTTTATCCAGAAAATACGTGATACCAAATTGTTTGCGCGTGTTGTTGCAAAGGTCGAGACTCGAGATCTGGGTGGCGTTTTAACGCTCGATGTCTCAATCTTGTCTTGGGATGAGCAGCCTGCAGGAGGGGTCATTGAAATTCGACTTGGAATCGTGGATATGCGAGGACTGTGCGAATTTACTCATGCAACGACCAAGGGAGAGCTGAAACGCATTGGTGCTATTGCTAAAGCGTCTCCTGTTGGGCAGTATGAGATTAATCCATTGGTTGATGGTGTTGCAGTATTTGTGACCGATTTTATGCATCCACATCCTAAATAAATTATAAACTGTGCAACTATTTAGGGGGCAGGACATGAATTGTGATACGGGGTTTTCGCGTGTTTGGGCAAATGGATGTAGGTGTTTTGCCCTCAGGGTTGGAGTTTTGACCGTGTTACTGATTCTAACCATATTTTTGAGCGAAATATTTGCGAAACAATCAGCTGTGCTTGACGGGGAGATGACTGCTCCAAGTCCAGATTTCCAATTTACTACTTTGTCTGGAGAGCGTTTGACGAAACAGAGCTTGAATGGCAACCCTACTTTACTGATGTTTTGGGCTACATGGTGCGGAATTTGTCGAGATGAACTTCCATGGATCCATAAGCTTGATACCAAAGCAAAGTCTATGGGGCTACAAATCGTGGCCGTGGCGTTTGCTGATGATAAGGATTCCGTGGAGGAGTATGTTGAAAAACATCAATCTGTTTTTAGCTTTCACACCGCATTTGATGTCGATAACAAAGTGTCCTCGAAGTTTCGTGTTCGCGCCACTCCGACCTTTTTTTTGTTGGACGGCAATGGTGATGTGCTGCTCATGCATATTGGTGGAGGGATTCTGGGAGATACGAATTTTCGTCGTCTCATGAATGCACTTTTGACCTAAAGAAATATCGGAAATATCGCGGCAAGATGTGCTTGTAAAGCAAGCATACTTTGGGCTAAGTGTGATATTGAAGAATCCATCCTTCTGCTCTTGCCTGCTATTGTGTGTATGGATTTCGATTATGCAACGAGTGAAAATGGGGATTGATTTGGAGATCAACTCTTTTTGAATATTTTTCTCTTTTTGCTGTTTGAGTCGCATGAACAACTTCTCAGTATTTTCGAGGGTTGTACCACTCGTTAGCCTCAGAGCTTTCTTTTCCGATCTACCCCTGCTCCATCACTTTTCAGTTTTGGTATTCCGTTGTCATGATTTTCTGACGTCAGCAAATTGAAACAATTATGACATCAAAAGAGCAAAGGTTGTGTCGAAATTATTCTTACTCATCGGTTCAAGTGTTTATAAGTGTCGCGTGTCAATGCCTGACACTGTACAATTAAAATGGTGTGCCGAGTTTCTTGACAAAGGGATATATCAAAAATCGATATACTGCAAAACACCTGATTCTTAAGAGGTACTGCCTTTGCTGAACAGCATATTTGTCACTTGGGAATTAGTTTAAAAAAGGTTGCTCATGGAAGGTCCAAGAATATTTAGACTTGTGGTGGTGAAACCATCGCATTATGACAACGATGGTTATGTCATTCAGTGGGTGCGTTCGGCGATTCCATCTAACACTCTGGCTGCACTCAATAGTCTAGCTATGGATTGTGCCCAACGTCAGGTTCTAGGAAAGGATGTTGATATTGTTGTTGACTGTTACGATGAAACCAATACGGTTTTGCCGATTGAGAATATAGTTCATAACATTCAGAAGGCCTCCGCTGGGATGGTAGTGTTTGTGGGAGTCCAATCTAATCAGTTTCCTCGAGCTGTTGATTTGGCAATGCATTTTATCCAGACCGACATCTCTGTGGTCATTGGGGGATTTCATACTAGCGGCTGTCTGAGCATGTTACCTACGATTCCGAATGATATTCAGGAAGCGATGAACAAAGGGATTAGTATTTTTGCTGGAGAGGCAGAAGGCCGTCTTAGTCTCATTCTTTATGATGCCTACCATGGGCGGCTGAAGCGGGTTTATAACTTTATGGACGATTTACCTGACTTGGATGGTGAGCCAACGCCATTTTTAGATCGTCTGATCATTGACAGAACGTTCGGGCGAATGTCTAGCTTCGATGCTGGGCGAGGTTGCCCATTCCAATGCAGCTTTTGTACCATCATCAATGTTCAGGGTCGCAAGTCTCGATGGCGTTCGCCTGATGATATCGAGGCATTAATCCGGTCCAACCTGAGGCAGGGGGTGCGACGGTTTTTCATCACGGACGACGATTTTGCCAGGAACAAAAATTGGGAAGTTATTCTTGATCGATTGATCGTGCTTCGGGAGAATGAACGGCTCCCTATCTCCTTTACCATACAGGTCGATACTCTGTGCTATAAAATTCCTCGATTTATTGAGAAAGCTTCCCGTGCTGGTTGCCGAAATGTGTTTATCGGGTTGGAGAGCATTAACTCTGATGCCCTCGTTGGGGTAAAAAAAAGGCAGAACAAAATCTGGGAATATCAAAAGATGCTACAGGCATGGAAAGATCATGGCTGTACTACGATAGCAGGTTACATCTTGGGGTTTCCGCAAGACACTCCGGAATCCATTGCCAAAGATATTGAAATCATTAAAAGAGAACTGCCTGTCGATTTGTTGGAGTTTTTCTACCTGACGCCATTGCCAGGGTCTGAGGATCATCAAACCCTCACTGCGAAAGGCGTTTGGATGGACTCTGATATGAACAAATATGACTTAGCTCATATCACCACTGCTCATCCCTGTATGTCCGAGGATGAGTGGAGACGGGTGTATAAAACCTCATGGCGCCAATACTACACGCTGGATCATATGGAAAGAGTTCTTCGGCGTGCGGCAGCGAAGCGGTTAAATATGAACAAACTGATGTATCACTTACTGTGGTTTTCTGGAAGCACCTCCATTGACAAAGTTCACCCTCTTGAATGGGGAGTCTTGAGGCGAAAGGTTCGAAAACAGCGGCGTTCCGGTATGCCGATCGAGTCCGCTGCTACTTTCTATCCTCGGCGAGTGTGGCAGGTTGTTTCCACGTGTATGCGCTGGGCCTTCCTTCTCTGGAAAGTATATCTTATTCGGCGTCGCGTGGAGAATGATTCAACTCGGCTAGAATATATTGATATCGCCCTGATGCCTGTTGCCCATCGGGAAGAGGGGAGTTCTGATCTCGTGTCGGTGTTTGCGGCCCCCATTACTTACCCGAACATCGATAAACAAAAACCCTCAATCATCTAGTGGAATCTTTCTGACTCACGTTCAGGTAACGTTTTGAAAACGTAACTGAAAATTTCTTCTATTTCCAGCAAATACAGCTTTGCCTCTCATTTAGAATGAACAGAGTGGGAGCGTAATTCTAGAATCCTTTTTCTAGAAAATGGCTCGTAATAGGTAGGCAGGTGATTTTCCTGCGTAAATATGGCGAGGTGTATGATGCGTTGTGTTCGGTGTCATGGACTGATGGTGATTGATGAAAACCGAAGTGTTGAGAATGACATTAGGCAAGTGGATGGGATGCGTTGTGTCAACTGTGGATATTTCTATACTCATGTGCCGAGAAGTGCAAATCAGATCATAAAGAAGCCACGGCATCTTTCCCATTCTGCTGATGTACGTCAGAGGCGACCCGTAAAATGACGAAATATTGATGATCTGCATATACACTGATTCGGGATCAAGTTTTGTCGTCACATCAAGCACGAATGTCTGGGGTTCTTGGACGCTGCTGTGGGGATTTGGTGTTGTGTGATCACCGCGCGTTGTGACTGATGTGATGTGGTCAGATCTTGTTATTCTCGGGCTGTGTTGGGCTGGGTATGGTGCTGCGCACAGTGTTTTGGCTGCGCCGTTTGTTGTGAATTGGATTGAGCAATGGTGGGGTGCTGCTGCGTATTATCGTCTTATCTACAATGTGGTAAGCATAGTTGGGTTGATTCCAATTCTCTGGTTCTCCACTTCCATTCATGTTTCACCAATATTGTCTTGGGCATGGCCGTACACTCTGATTCAATACTTATGTTTGGTTCTTGGCATCCTCTTTTTTATACTGGGCATGCGTGTATATGATGGGCGTGAGTTTTTTGGTATTCGGCAGATTGCAGCCTATCGTGCTGGGTTTAGTGATGCGTTTTCGCCAGTCTTGACTATCTCTGGGATTCATTGTGTGGTACGACACCCATGGTATCTTGCGCTATTGCTCTTTTTATGGGCTAGAGACGTGTCGCCTGTGACGCTCGTTACCAATGGTGTTTTGACAGTGTATCTGTTTGTGGGGACGTATTTTGAAGAACGCAAGCTTCTTGTGATGTTTGGGGATTCTTACCGGAGGTATAAGGAAACTGTGTCGATGTTCTTTCCAATCAAGTGGATTAGTCAATTGATTTCATCCGGCAAGCCATAAGCATAAACCCCTAATTGACTCAAATCCTGAGAACGTGTTGGAATATTGACCTAAATTAGGGTGTGATTTGTGCATGATGATCAATCTCATATGACAGAAGGAGGTTCTTAGAATGAAGACAAAAAAACTGCTGTGTATCATGGTGGGCATATTCATGATGTTGGCGTTGTCTTTGGAGTTGGCTTTTGCCTCTGGTGTTTTTGACTTTCTTAAAGGAGGAGAAGAAGGATCCAATTCTGCTGAGGAACAACCTGAGCCTATTGATATTGTGACTGGATCAGCGCGTGGAGAGGTCAACGCTGTCGCGAACTTACTACTGCCGGGGTCTGGTCTAATGGCCATTGATCTTTCACACAAAACTAAACAGTTTTGTATGTTAGATGGGGTGTCACAGCGTAATATGATTCATTTTTCTCAGGTGCCAGAGAGTACACCAGAAGATGTGCTGTATTTTCTCAACCCTGAGACATTTGTCGCGAATGGACTCGATGCCAAGAAATTGCCATCTCTACCATCTGAGCTTGGGAAAATGATTCCCCATCAATGGTATTACTATGACGGAACCTATACTGAGCCTCATCATGGTCGGACTCTTGGCGTGGATTTTCTCGTCATGGCAATCGACGTGAAGTAGGGTGTGATGGCGTGCTGTGATTCAGTGCTGGCTTCATACGTAGTTATGTAGATGATTTTGTGGGGCAAAAGGGGAGTGATTTTAGGAGAGTCATGGGATTCAATGGCTAGAATAGTGTATTCTCAGCTAACATTTTGGTGTGTAAGGAAGAAGTGTGATGCTGGGAAAATTTCAAGACAACGAGTTGGTTGTACGAGTTCAGCAAGGGCAGCATGATGCCTTTGAGGAATTGGTCTCGCGATATGCAGGGCGTCTTTATTCTATGGGACGTCGCATGTGCGGGAATGATGCTGATGCTGAGGATATGTTGCAAGAGGCGTTTGCCTCGGCATTCAAGGGATTAGATGCATTTCGAGCGGAAGCAAAGTTTTCTGTCTGGATTTTTCAAATTGCTAAGCACGCGTGTATGAGGATGAGGAGAAAGAGTAAATTTTCACCTCGTGCCATTCTCTCACTTGATGAACTGGTGCCTAGGGAGGATGAACGTGACACACTGCGTGGGACCAATTGGAGTCGAACTCCTATCGATGAATTACTGAACAAGGAATTGCAAGCAATACTAGATGAAGCCATACAACTTCTTCCCCCAGACAACAAGATGGTGCTGTTGTTGAGGGATGTTGAAGGGTTTAGTGCAGAAGAAGTAGGACAAATCATTGGGGCATCTGTTTCGGCTGTGAAGTCTCGATTGCATCGTGCGCGCCTTTTTGTGCGAAAACATCTTCACCTCTATCATCAAGGAAATGTTCGTCCGCAAACAGGATTTTAAGAAAAATACTTTGTCAACTCTAACTTGCAAAGAGGTTTTTTCTGTTCTTTCCGAATACATGGATGGGGAACTCTCAGAAGAATTGTGTGAAGCCATTCGATCTCATAATGGAAAGTGTCCTCCTTGTCAGGATTTCGTGGACACATTCACCGCAACCCTTGAACTTGTCAAAAAACAACCTACGGAACCTCTTCCTCTGTGTGTGAAGGACAAATTGAATGATGCATTGAAAAGGTGTAGAGAGGCGCTTAAGCAGACTGACATTGGATCTTGAAGCAATCTTTTCGCTTGTATTTTCTCTTCTTCGTCTCCATTCCTTTCGGTCCTGTGCTCTCGTTGGTTTTTGACCTTGAGGGCTCCCAGGGGAAGAGGGACTATTTTTTTTATTATTCTTCAAGTCCGAAATTCGAATGTTTCTAGGAGTGACTGATCGGATGGATGGAGACGTGTGGGATGGCAGGGAAAGCTGCCCGAATAAGTTGGAGTATAGGAGTATTTTCGTGCGGGTTTTTCGGAGCGAGTGGAATTAAAAATAAAAGTGGTACATGAGAAATATTTCGTCTAACCCTGCATCAGGATTGATCTCCTTTTGACCCGTGGTATGACGGTATTCGAGACGAATTTCATTGTGAGGTAAGGGAAAAAATTCTATGCCTCCGCCAATTCTTGTTAGTGCATCATTCCCGATATCAAGGTTTGGATCGATGTATTCATATATTCCCTTAAGATCAATCCCTTGGACAGGGAGAAGGCTAATCTCGTGATATTGGGCCGTGCTTTTTACGCGTGGTGTGGTGCCTCGCGAGAGTTCATTCCAGTCAAATTCGCCGAGATACGTTAATTTCCATAGGTTGATTCCGGCGTGGCCAGCATAGATCTGTCGTTCAAAGGTTTCCGCGTCGTTGTGATAGAACGATCCCCCGACGTTTGTCTTCAGGTGCTCGAAGTTGAGAATAAAGTAATCTGCTCGCGCAACGTAGGCTTTTCCCTGGTCATTATCAAACGGGATACCCCCTCGTTGTCCATTTAGGACAGCCAATTGAATGGAGCCTTGCCCCGGATAGAATCCAACCTCGACTCCAGTATCCTTATCATCCCGACTGAATCCTGTTCCACGGGTTACTTGCCCGACTTCCCGCGAACTCGAGTTTCCTCCGCGTGTAAATGCCGTATGATTATCATGCTTCCACCCAAATGCTGGAACAAACTTTCCCGCCTTGACGTAGCCTGAGAACGGTAATATTTGAGCAAGACCAAACGTTTCAATCTCATTTGAAAGGAGGCTTTGGTCGTGGTAGATCTGGATTTTGTCGGTCAGTTGGGCGGCAATATAGAGGTCTGCCTGCATCGGGAAGAAACTAGAGTTTTTCCGATTATCAGAAAACCCCATTATGCGGAGATCTGATCCTACGGTGAGGTGTTTGGTAATCTTAGGGCTGAACTTCTCGCCCTTAGCTCGCATTGTGGGATTGAGGGGGAGGTTCATACGCCCGTACAAGCTTCCATGCTCGGTACGCATTCCCCCCCCACTTGGATTTACGTGACATGCGTTGCACGACAGGCCAGTTCGCATGGAAAATCGGGGAAGGGCCGAGGCGACCTCGGCCCATAGAAACAAGAACAACCCCAATAGTACAATGTAAACTAGTAGTGTGCGACGCATCCTTAGCGAAGATCTAGCCCCGCCAAGTAATCTTTTGAATTTGCTGCGTGACAGCCGATGCACATGGCATTCTTTCCAGGTGCTTTGGCTTCGTCAGTTAAGAGCGTGCCATTTGCATCGCGCGTTTCGTAGTACCAGTCGCCATTTGCCGTATCGTACCCAGCAGCCATTTTAATCATCACCACAATTTCGTCGATAACGCCATCTGCAGGAGCCATGTCAACCTGTTTAATGGAAGTAGTGCCTTCAGGCCATGGTCCCGTGCTTCCAGCTGCGGCCATTGCCTCCATGTTCTTCGAGTACCAGATTTTGACCGCGTTGTGAGGAGAAGGCGGATTGCTAGCGTTTAGTGCAATCATGTTGGTGTAGAACTCCGGTGATGTCGCAAAGTCAGCCTTGAATGCGGCTGGACCTAAATTGCTCGTTGCCGCTGTTTCGGTTTCTGGTGTTGCTGCAGCTTCTGGTGTTGCTGCAGCTTCTGGCTCGGCCACGACCTCCGGTTCTGGTGCAACCTCTGGTACTACGGGTTCTCCCATATTGACGAATGGGTCATTTGGATGTTTGAACACGTAGTCGACTCCATTCAGGCCAGAGGGTCCTGTAGCCGCAATATGGCACGTGTTGCACATATTGTTGCCCAAAGCTGCTCCCCGCATTTCTGGCATGACACCAGCTGTGGCAGGATCAAGCATAAACCACTCCCAGCCATTGTGGTCTTCGTTGAAGGCTGCATTTCGTTTGACCATCGCTGTGATCTCAATGATGGCTCCAGTCGCGTCTGCAACTGTCTTGAGGATGGCCGTTCCAAGTGGGTATACGTCTGTAATTACGTTGTATGTGTCAGGAGTGTGTTTTGGATTGGCCTGTAGCTGTTTTTTGTAGACTGTGCGCACGGTGTCTGCGTCTGCACTCTTATGCGCAGCGCTTAGCAAGACGTGGTTTTCAGGGGTGTTTTGGATAACCGGCCATGTGGCGTAATTGGCAAAAAACCCGTCTGTGATCTCAAGATCTGAGGGGTGTGCAAAGACCATATCGTTACCCCCAGTCTGGGCTCCTGCACTAGCGTGACAACTGTTACACATGCCATCCATGAGAGAGGCTCCGCCACGATCCTTGATCGATTCGAGGGCGCTGGTTGCAGGATCTGAAGCAAGCATGAACCATTCCCAGTGCTCCCCATCCTTGTTGAAATTTCCGCCGCGCTTTACCATACCTAACACCCCACCCATGGCAGCAAATTGTTTGTCTCCGTTCGCGTCCCAGGTGAATGTTTCTTTGACAATGACCGTTCCTAGTGGATAGGAGTCCTCTCCAGCTTCTCGTGATCTTGCTCCGGGCTCGTTAATCCACACGCGTCGAGAATAGGCGTCATCACCTGCCATGTGTTTGTCGACAAGGTATGGATTTGTGAAACCCGTGCTGTAATCAATCGTTCTCCAATATCGGTAGTCGGTAAAATCACCCAATGCGGCGACGAACTCTGCAGGCTGCTCGGCCGTTGCTTGGGTCGCTGTTCCTTTTTCTTCGTCGCTACTGCTTGTTGAGTCGTCATCACCACAACTTGCGGTAAATGCAAAGGCTACGCTAATGATGACAATGGCGAGCCACCTGCGTCCAAGTATAAAAGGTTCTAATCTGTTCATTTCTATTTTCCTCCAGTGGTTTAATTAATGAGTAGTTTTTTTGCCACACACGCGACAATGCGTCTTATGTTGTATTGTCGAGAGGTGACACCGTTTGCTTGTCATTTTTGCTCTGGTCTCCACTGCATTGTTGTAGTCAAGGCCTTTGTGGTCAAATATGAGAAGTGTACGTTTCTACCTTCTACAGCTAGTGTGCTAACTTTTTGTGGTTCGTATCACCTGATGGCATGGAGGGGACATCGATTTGTCGTTCGTCAGCGCCAAAAAAATGACGTAGCCTGTATCTATAGAGACTTTCTCCACAATTGTCAATAGAAATGACACTTTCTAGTGTGTGTTCTCTCTAAATATGCTAGACAAGATAGATGTGCTGTGGGTCATTTTCATCTTCACCTGAAAGGACTTAAACTCATAAACTCACGTAGTCTGGAGGACAGCACAAATGATACCAGTGAACACTTGCAGTGCCGACCCGAAGGTAACAATCGAGAGAAGTCTTTGATTGCTAAAGAGATTTGTCGACTGTGTGAGGTTGACATATCGAGCAATTATTCTCCGTTCTTTGTGTATCTGTATGGATACACTTGAGTCGCTATAGATACGGTGTTTAGGGTGTTTGTGATCAACTAACGGCTGTCTCGTGTCTAATTTTTATAGCTTGCTCCCATTTTTCTCCGGCAATTCTAATTCTAGCTAAGTATTTTCTCCTGGCTCACGTTATCCGTATCGACATAGTGATTGTTAAACTGATGACACAAATACCGTCGGGGATTTAGAATGCAAGCATCATGCCAGCATATTGTTGTGTACGGCGCAGAAACCTTTGACGTCATAGTGCAGGGACTTTCGGAGTGATTTGTCCTAGGGGAGAATCTTGTATCTCAAAAAATAGCAGCAACATTGTTTCTGCAATAAGATACAAATGAACAAATTCTTGCAATTTTGTTTGCTCTGCAGAGTTTGGGGTTGGTGGCAGGGTGCAAGCTTGGTAGTGTTGAAAAGAATATCCAGTTATATGCTTGTGCGAATGTTCCGTACGGTGTTACGGTACAAGGTGTTTATTGCTCATTCACAAGGAATTAAGCGACGTACATGAATCTTCAAGAACTTGTTGCCAATGCCATAGAGATTGAGACGCTCACTGGGGGTGCCTTCTTTAAACTTCATCAGAGGTTTGATGATGATCCAGAAGCTTCTCGCATGTTCTCAAAGCTTGCCGCAGAGGAATCAGAACATGCCGATGTTTTGAAACGGCAACTGGCTCTAATTCGGGTTAAGCCAGAGGCACATATTGAAGTCGATCTTGCGATGGCGCAGAGACAGCACATGTTGCTCACTCAATTGCGGGCATTTAGACGGCGTATCGAAACCGAATCATTAACGCTCGATGAGGCTCTTCAGATTTGTCTTCAGATTGAAGAAGGTGATGACAAAATGATTGAGGATCTGCGACAGTCTTTGGGGAAAATGTCTTTTGGAACTATGGCGGTTGAAGTGCTTGCTCTACAAAAACATCCAGATCATAACGCTGAGTTCGTTGCTATGATTCGTCAACGAGGTATCACGCGAGCAACACCTACCTCTTCTGATTCTTCTGCCATTGGCCTGAAAGACGATTCGTCTTCGTAGTGAGTATGCTTGCGCGAGAAATCATGTCCGTTCCGAACTTTTCTTGAATCGTATCCAAAACAGAGGTGAGTTGTTGGGCTTTCTCTGGATGTGGCGCGAACAGCGATAGTTGGCTTTCCGATTTTTTGGCTGAGGAAAGCCTCGAGGCAGTAAGTCCTAGGAGCCGTATTTTCTTTTCTGTGTGTGGAATGCGTTCTAGAAGTGTGAGAGAACGTTGATATAGGTTTGAGGATTGATCTGTCGTAGGAGTAGTCGATGATGTACGAGTGATGGTTTGGAATGATTCGTCTCGAAATTTTAGTGTAAGTGTCTGACTCTTCATTCCTGCCCCTCTGAGGCGACGTGCAACCTGCTCTGAGAGTTGAAGAAGGGTGGCGTGGATAACCATGATATCGCGTGTATCTTTGTCAAAGGTCATCTCTGCACCCATAGATTTGGTCAACTCCTCTGAAGAGACTGCGTGCCCATCAATGCCTTGGGCGTGTTCCTGCAAATGACGACCATGTGTCCCAATTTTTTTCATCAATGCGCGTGGTGAGTATTTAGCGACATCACCAATTGTGCTGCATCCAAGCTGACGGAGTTGCATGGCTGTTTTTGGGCCTGCGCCCCAGAGCCGTTTGATGGGTAAGTTCTTGAGGAAGGTTTTTTCTGTTCCAGGAGGAACGATGACGAAGCCATGGGGCTTTTTCAGGGCCGATGCAACTTTGGCCACAAACTTGTTTGATGCAATGCCTACTGACGCGGTGAGCCCTTCCTCGCTATAAATCTCCTGTTGAATCTTCTGACCAATCTTTTGAGCAGAGCCATGCAGCCGCACGCTTCCTGTGACATCGAGGAAGGCCTCATCAAGACTGAGCGATTCCACTAGATTTGTATACCTCTGAAAGATTGAAAAGATACGATCAGAACTTTCTTGGTATCGAGAAATTCGTACTGGGAGGAAGATGCCCTGAGGACATCGTCGAAACGCGTGCTGGATTGGCATGGCCGAATGAATGCCATATGTTCGTGCTTCATAGGATGCGGCAGAGACGACCCCACGGCCCGTACCTTTCTGTGGATCAGCTCCGACGATGACTGGTTTTCTACGGTACTCGGGGTTATCGTGTTGTTCTATGGCGGCGTAGAATGCGTCCATGTCGATATGAATGATCCAACGTGATGGCATCATTAATGTTGAGGTGGACGGATTTTCCATATTCACTGTTGCTAGCTAGTTATAGTTGTGCGTTACGTCTTCAAACGTTAGCAGTCAGTACACAAAAGAGAATCCTTCTCCCTATGATGGGCGCTCTACTGATGGGTTATTCTGGCACACTGTAGTGTAAATCTCCCTCCCGTAGTAGCGAGGAGAGATTATACGTGTTTGCCCATGATTATGGAAAAAATAGAGGGTGTTTATTGCTCGATATAGTCTAAAAGTATGGGAGAGTCTTTGGTGTCGAGAGTTTGGCGGAAGGCTTTGATTTTTTTAAGAGCAGATCGTTGAATTGGTTGGTTCGGATCAATATTGGGTAACGATCTCGCAAAGGTGATGGCGGCATCGAGTTGAGTATCGCTAAACGTTTTGGGATTAAACACGAATTCCACCAGTTGGTCAGGAGCAATACCAATCTCGTTATAGTTTTCACCTCGGGGACTGAGAATTCCACCAGTGACGAGTTGAAGCCCTCCTGGGTCATCGGTAAAGCGAAAGAAGCTTTGGGATACGGCTTTTCCAAATGATCGTGTGCCGATGATGTGAGAGCCTAGGTTATCTCGGAGGCTCGCGATAACGATTTCTGATGCACTTGCCGATTGGCCGTTTTGCAATAGAACAACAGCTCGTCCTTCTCCGGGGTCGCCTGGTATTGCAGATCGTATATCGGTGTGGGTGAGGTCAAAAAGTTCAATCAGTGTTCCGCTTTCTACGAAGAGGTCTGCTGTTTGAATGGCGTCTTCTAGGGTGCCGCCAAGATTATTGCGAAAATCCATAATGATAACGGGTGACGAGTCTCTGAGCAGGAAGTCGCTGATTTCCCCGTCAGTTCCTGAGGGATGGGAACTGCGTTGCAAGAAGGTAAAGACTCCGACATATGCAATCTGATCTGTGATGGCGGTGCTGAATATTGAACTGCGCTGGAATTCGCTAAAAACTGGGGAGATAGTGGTAATTGCATTGTCCCGTTGTATGCGGAGGTGAACGGGCTCTCCAAGATCGCGTTGAATCATTTCTAGAATCTCAGGGATGGGTTTTTCTTCAACCCATTCGTTGTCAATTCCAAGAAGGATGTCATTAGCTCGAACACCGGCGACTGCAGCCGGTTGTGTGGGAAACACCACTGGGAAAAATGTGATGCCATCAATTTGCTGAATTTGTACGCCAATTCCGCGGAATGCACCAAAGAATACCTCAATGGTATCGGAGAACTCATCAATCACCCTGCTAAATGGATCATCAAGGGTGGCAATGAGCATTTCGACGGTTTCAAACTCGTTCAAATTCTCAGGAATAGCACTAGGAAAGAGGTAGACCTCGCGAAGTTGATTCAATACGGAGTCAAGTGTTTTCGTGAGGCCTGATTGTGTCTGTGCCGTGTCTGCTATTGTATTGGGTGGAATGACGTTTGCGTCAGACGTTATGAGGGTGGAGTTGTTGTCGGTGTTTCCACACCCTGCTGCTAGCAGGGACGAAAAGATAAAAACAGCAGCTAGACGATTAGTTTTGTCTCTCATTTCAGGTAGAGGCCCGTCGATTTATTTTATTCAACGTTGTGCCTTTATAGCACTCAGCTAAACGTAGGGTAGTTGAACACATTTCTAGCTAGCGCGTCTATCGTTGTTTCAAATGCTATTAATGTGGACTAGTCGATATGAATCAATGCGGTTGTTTCCTTACTGACGATGATAAAACGTAGAGTCCATGTGAGCTGCCTCGTAACGAGAGAACTCACTTTGTGTGTTCGTAACTTGGTCGAGTCTAAAACACACTTACTGTACCTGCAATTGACAATATCTGTGACCTTCCGCTAATGTGCAGCCGGTTTTTGTAAGTGCCTATAATTTTTGTCGAACGTGTGGTGTGTGTATGACACAGCAGGTACTCGATGGGTCCATTGCGATTGAGGTGGATGGACTTACCAAACGCTATGATACAGTAGATGCTATATCTGGAATTTCATTTCAGATTAAGGCGGGTGAGATCTTTGGCTTGCTTGGGCCAAATGGGGCAGGAAAAACCACTACCACTCGGATTCTCATCACCATTCTGAAGCCCACCTCTGGGACGGCTAAAATTTGTGGACATGACATTGTAGACGATCCAGCGGCTGTTCGTCAGATAATTGGCTATGTTCCTCAAGAGAGGGCGATCGACAGATTTTTGACTGGCCGGGAGCATTTGTTGCTGCTGAGTGCCCTCTATCACTTACCAAAACATGACACGGATCGGCGTATTGATGAACTTCTTAAGTTGGTGAATCTCGAAGAACAGGCAGATCACCCAGCACGAAACTATTCTGGTGGTATGAAGCGTAAACTTGACATCGCGTGTGGCCTCATTCCTAATCCAAAGGTTCTTTTCCTTGATGAGCCCACATTAGGCTTGGATGTTGAGAGTCGTTTTCGAATCTGGGAACATGTTCGAGCTCTCAAGGAACAAGGAATTACCATTGTTATGACCACCAATTATCTTGATGAAGCTGACCAGCTTTGTGATCGCATTGCGGTGATAGATGGAGGGCATATTCGTGTGATTGGGGCACCTGCAGAGTTAAAGTCAAATCTTGGGGGCGATCTTATTTCTGTGACCATTGGAGAACATGAACAATCCTTAGATGCTCTGACTGCCGCTCTGAAAGCAGTGCCTGGTGTGCGCAAAGTAGATGCAGAGGGCACACGTCTGCAGATTTTCATTGAAACTCCTGAGAAGGCACTTTCATCAGTTTTGCAGTCAGTGATGACTGTAGGTCATCGCGTTGAATCTATTGACTACCATCGGCCACGTCTTGATGATGTGTTTGTTGCTTATACTGGACACCAAATGCAGAGCAATACAGAGTACGAGAACAAATGAGTAATTATATTCAGGAAATTGGGGCGTTAACGATGAGGTGGATCAAGAGGTTGAGCCGTGAGCGATTTAGTCTGTTGTTTACTTTGGCCCAACCCATGTTGTTTTGGCTGATCTTGTTCGGGAGCTTGTTTCAGCGAGCCACGGAAATTCAAGATATTCAAGCGCCTAATTATATGAGTTTTCTCGCTGCTGGTGTTGTGGTGATGACGGTTCTCAACAATGGGCTTGCCGGGGGCGTTGATCTGCTCTTTGATAAAGAGAATGGGTTTTTGGAACGTATGTTGACGACTCCGATCGCACGATCCTCTATCATTATTAGTCGATTTATTTTTGTTATGGGTATTACGTCGTTACAAGTGTTGTTTATTTTGTTGGTTGCTTACTTGTTTGGTGTGCATCCTGTGACGGGATTTGGTGGTGTAATTGGGGCGGTTCTGATCGGACTCTTGTTTGGTATTGGTCTTACGGCCATTTCCATGGCGATGGCCTTTGCCGTTAAATCACATGGTGATTTCTTTTCCGCGCTTGGATTTCTTTCTTTGCCAGCAATATTTTTGAGCACGGCGCTTGTTCCATTTTCAGCCATGCCTGCTTGGATGGCATTTCTCGCGCATTTCAATCCTATGACGTATGCAGTTGAGGCCATTCGTAGTCTCATTTTGGTTGGATGGGAAATCGTGCCGCTCGTCAAAGTTGTTCTCGTTATGATCGCATTTGACGCGTTGTGTTTGTATGGAAGCGTCGGTGTGTTCAAGCGCAACATGGGATAGTCCTTCCGCGTATTCGGTTGTAGCTCCTACTTTCGCGTAGCTTTCGATTCAGACCTACGTCGAGTAATACTCATTAGCTGGATGTTGAAACAGGCTCTTCAACTTCATGAGAAGGTCGTTTCCTGTCGGAGATGCCCTCGTCTTGTTGCTCACCGGGAGACCGTTGCGGCGACAAAAGTTCGTCGTTTTCAGAATGAAGAGTATTGGGGAAAGCCAGTGCATGGATTTGGTGATCCCCAGGCGCAACTCTTGATTGTGGGCTTGGCTCCGGGTGCGCACGGATCAAACCGGACTGGCCGGGCGTTTACGGGAGATCGGAGTGGAGAATTGCTTTATCAAGTTTTGTATGACAATGCGTTTTGTACTCAGGCCTCATCTGTGCAGAAGGACGATGGTTTGTATTTGACGAACTGTTATATTACGGCGGTCGTTCGTTGTGCTCCACCGGAAAACAAACCGTTGCCAGAAGAATTTGCGTTGTGCCGACCTTATCTCATTGAGGAAATATCGTTGCTTCGATTTGTGCATGTGGTTGTCGTGCTTGGGAAACTTGCCTTCGACCATTACTTCAAAGCCTGTCAGGATGTGGGATACTCTGTTCCGTCTCCCAAACCACAATTTTCGCACGGCGCGGTCGTCAGATTGCCGTGGGGTGTCACCCTTATATCGTCCTACCATCCGTCTCAGCAGAACACTCAGACGGGAAAACTTACATACTCCATGTTCAATGACGTTTTCGCCACCGCGCGGTCACTACTCAGTAGAGCATAATGCTTTTGGGTATTGGTCTGTAGAACTATCCTCATTGCATCCTTGTTCTCGTTGCAAAAGTCTGGGTAAAAAAACCCGGAGCTTGAATGTAACAAGAAAAAACAATATGTCCAAAGGGAGATACCTGATCTCATCAACTTTCTTCATACTGCTGGGTCGGGTTTTCGGAAAACTTCACGACATCATCTTCTAACCTTCTTGAGTTCTCATTTGGGGTGTTGTCCTGCCAGACTTGGTAGAAGACATCAAAGGTTTCTGTGGGCGACGAAATCCCTTGGATAGAGATATGTCCAAATGAAGGGTTTGAGGTGTAGATATCAATCGTCCCAATGCCGATGAGACGGTCGAGAAACGACTGTTCTAATGTCAATTCTTTGATGGTTGTGGTGGGGAGTTGTTTTTTAGTTCTCGCGAGGAATCCATGTATGATGATTAGGTATTCCGGTGTGAGGAGATACCGTATTTGCCGCGACCATACCCATGACTTAACGAAGAAAACACATGCTGGGATAAAGAGTGCGGTGGAAAGAATTGCAATCAGAGAGATATGTGGAACACGTTCAGTGAGATGCAATATATTCGCAATAGTACTCCATACGGGGTCGGTGTAGGTTTGGACTTTTTCAGACCATTCAGAAAATGGGGTGACGTGGGATAGTCCATACAAGATAGGTCCAGAGAAGAGAAGGAAAATTGAGAGAAAGAATGTTCCTTTGAATGAGCGGATTGCGGGGTGGTCTGCCCAAAGTGTTGGAACAGGTGAAACGGTTAAAGGCGTTGTGTGAGGAAATTCTGAAAACCGATATCCGCACTCTGGGCAAACTTGTGATTCTAGAGGAGTCTCTGTCTTACATTCAGGGCAATTCATTGCCAGTCGTTGTCGTGTGGTGCGCTCCCGAGGTGTATATGTTGTGGTAAGGTGCTATATAGCCACCTGTGCTCGAGCACAACCTGAGTGTTTTTCACGTATACACTCTATGTGAGCGTATGGATGAAACACAAGGGGTTATGCTGATTTTTGAATGGTATAGCGAAATGAGGAGGCGAATTGTACCTTGCCCGCCGATCTTCGGGGCAATACGAGAAAAAACCAAGTAGATTGTTTGAGTGTTCTGTTAGGAAACGAGTGTCTGTTGACCCACCCACAACGTATTTAAATAACGCGTTAAACAGGTTGGTTTTTGCTGTCCCGTAATCCGGCCGATTGCTTCATGATATGGAGGAACATACCTTATTTGTTTGGGAAGGCATGGATAAATCCGGCGGATCCAATATAGGGTTTTTTTTTGCAATTTGCTGTTCGTGCGTTCCGAATTTGAAGTTGTATTGCGTCAAGATAGCTTCTGGAAGAAATCCGAGAGTCAACGCACGATATGTACCTGCTAGCTGTCTTTGGTCATAGTGCTCGTTTTTCCATCGGTCATACATCAAGAATTGCCCGAACTCATGTCCTGCTTTGGAGACAGCTAATACATTTGATGACCACATTGTCCTATTGTAATCCAGAAATGTTTCCCAGGTAGGCGGTTATGGTCATAGTATCTCTTCTAAGATCCGGCGATCATCATTGCACTAATCTTCATGGTGGGGGATGATACAGAACCGCGGAAGTTCAAGTCGTTACCCAGCATCTCGATATTAAGAAATATGTCATGTAAATTTCCGGCAATGGTGACTTCATCGACGGCGTGTGTTAGTTCTCCGTTTTCAATCAAGATTCCAACCGCGCCGCGAGAAAAATCTCCTGTGACCATGTTTACTCCGAATCCCATCATGTCGGTGACATAGAAGCCGTGTTTGACGGATCGTATGATTTCCTCTGGGGTGTATTTCCCAGCGACTGCATAGAAGTTGGTAGTGCCGACACTTGGACCGCTTCCAATGCCTCGTGAGGCATTCCCAGTTGATGCGAGCTTGAGCTTTCGTGCAGAGTAGGTGTCAAGGAGGTAGCTGCTGAGGATTCCTCTATCAACGACCGTTGTGCGGCGTGTTGGTAGCCCTTCTCCATCATAGGGGCGAGACCCTAGCCCGCCTAGCATGCGGCCGTCATCGTAAATGGTCATCCAATCCGGTGCAATTTTTTCTCCAAGTTTGTCTTTAAGGTACGATGCGTTGCGATAAAGGGATGAGCCGGAGACTGCTCCGCTCAATATCCCCAGTAGGGAGCCTGCTGATTCTGGGTCAAAGATGATGGGTGCAGATTGCGTCTGGATTTTTCGCGCACCGAGGCGACGGATCGCACGCCGAGCTGCCTCGGTTCCCACCGCCTCGGGAGTCTCAAGACCTGCAATCGTTCGATGAGTGGTGTACCATGAATCCCTCTGCATTTTTTCATGCTCACTGGCAATAGGTGAAACCGCGAGTGCATAGCTTGAACTGATATATTCACCAAAAAACCCGCGACTGTTAGCATAGAGGCTTCGTCCTTTTCCAGAATTAAACTCTGCCCCTTCTGAATTGGTAATGCGCTTGTCGAATGGAAAGATCACTGCTTCAGCTCTCTCTGCCAGACTGATGTGATTATCCATAGTACATTCGGAATCATCATGAATGTTGAGAGCGGGGAAATCTTGAGCAAAGGCGGCGTCATTGGGTAGCCCAGAATCAGGATCTTCGGCCACGGCCGACGCTAAGGCACATGTATCTTGAATGAAACATTCTAAAGCATCAGACGAAAGGTCGGACGTTGAACTCACTGCTGAGCGCTTTCCGACGAAAACCCGTAACCCTAAGCGCTTTTCTCGCGCTTTGGATAGGGTTTCAATGGCAGCATGACGGACACGAACCGCCGCAGTATCTCCCTCGGCAAATACTACGTCGCCGTCGGTCGCACCGTAAGATTTTGCTTTCTTTAAAATATCCTCAGCGAGGTTTTTGTCGATGGTCTTCATGCCTGATCTGTCCCTCCGACGGTCATGCCGTCAACTTTAATCGTGGGCAACCCCACGCCGACAGGTACGGATTGGCCATCTTTTCCACAAGTTCCAATGCCATCATCGAGGCGTAGATCGTTTCCAACCATTGAAACCCTAGTGAGTACTTCGGGGCCGTTGCCGATGAGTGTTGCGTCCTTTACTGGCGTAGTGACTTTTCCGTCTTCAATCAAATAGGCCTCGCTTGCTGAAAACACAAACATGCCGTTGGTGATGTCAACTTGTCCTCCGCCAAATGAGACAGCATATAAGCCGCGCTTGACTGACCGAATGATATCGTTCGGGTCTGATTCTCCTGGCAGCATAAAAGTGTTAGTCATTCTTGGCATGGGCATGCTCATGAAGTTTTCTCGACGGCCATTGCCGGTGAGAGGGATGTCCATGAGACGTGCATTTAGGCGATCCGTGATGTAGCCGCGGAGAATGCCGTTTTCAATGAGTACGGTTTGTCCTGTTGGGGTTCCTTCATCATCCATGTTGAGGGATCCACGGCGCCATGGAATTGTTCCATCATCAACGACTGTACAGAGAGATGATGCTACTTTTTCCCCGATGCGGTCGGAGAATGCCGATGTTTTTTTGCGATTAAAGTCGGCTTCCAAACCGTGCCCGACTGCCTCGTGTAACAAAATTCCCGGCCATCCTGGTCCGAGCACGACGTCCATCATGCCAGCTGGTGCGGGAACAGCAGTGAGATTCACTATAGATTGTCTGGCTGCTTCCTTTGCATAGTATTCAAAGCGGTTCTCATCAAAAAAGAATGAGAACTCAGCGCGGCCGCCACCTCCGAACGATCCCATTTGGCTGACGTTATTGTCTACTGCAATGCAGGTCACTTGGAGACGAGAGAGCGGTTGCACATCGCCGAGCACCCAACCTTCTGATGATGCCACCATGAGTGTTTTGTTCTCAGTTGAAAACGAGGCCATGACGCTTTTAATGCGTGGATCGTAGCTGCGTGCAATGGTATCGATTTTTTCCAAAAGTTTAACTTTCTTTTTGGTGGCGACTTCTGTCGCAGGTGTATTGACTGGATAGAGCGATCGGGGTGCAGGAGTCTGGCTAGATGTTGCTATGGCCATTTTTTCACCTGGTGATCGCGCAATATACTTTGCTGTTTTTGCCGCAAGCTGCAGCTGTTCAAGGGTGATTTCATCGGTATAGGCATAGCCGGTTTTTTCTCCAGCCGTCGCCCGTACGCCGACGCCTTGTGACACGTGCTTTGATGCCTTTTTGACGATGCTTTCCTCCAAGGAAACTGAGTCTGCAATACTGTGTTCAAAGTATAAATCGGCATCGTCGACTTCAGGAATATTAACGAGACTTATGGCTTGATCAATTTCTCGTTCTGTAACGCCAAACTGTTGGAAAATGGCATTGTTGCTCGGCATAGGCATTGTTCCCCTGCTGATTGTGAGTAAAATAGAAGAGTGTTTACACTGGGCTAAATTATAGTCGAAGCGAAAAGTGGGAGGCAACACCAATCAATTG
>DCWI01000053.1 GCA_002328825.1 Nitrospiraceae bacterium UBA2166
AGTGGAAAAAAATATAAAAAATGTCACGGGACGTAATTTCTCTACCTGTTGAGCTGCCAATTTTTGTATACGAAAAGTGCGGAAAAATTTCTTGACAATGGAGCGTGTGTGATGTGTCCAATCAAGGTATCGACATTGTGCTTGACAAATAGTGTAAGGAATCGCACAATTGTGACCTGTTTCGCGCTGTGGAAATGTAAGCTTCTTTACTTTTATGCTTGACAAATAGTGTATGGAATCACACAATTATGCCCTTGTTGCCTTACGAAGGAGAGGCAGCGAGGGTGACGGCGAACGTATTTATAACTAACTGGCCCATGCTTAGGGGGGATGGGTTGTTCAACTAACATTTTAGGTGGGAGGAAATAACATCATGATGAGAGGATTAAAATTTGCAACCATTGCTGTTGCCGTAATGGTCGCTGGTTTCATGGCTATGCCGCATACGGCATCGGCACAACCGGCGACTATGTTTGCTCCGAATGCACCAGCGTCTATTTTTACGCAGGTGGCCTATTCAGATGAGGACGCTATGCTGATCGTCTATCACGTGTTGCGTCCTGGGCCATTCTTTACGTCAACGCAGACTGGGGTGGTGTATCGATTCTTGGACGATGCCACCGGGGCGGGGTGCGTTAACGAAAAGGGGCGGTCGTTAAAACCTGTCTTTCGGATGAATGAAATCCTGAATGATTCAACGCCATTTTTCACCAACCCGGAAATCATTCTTGATGAGCGGTCAGATTTTGCACGGCGCACGGTTACGGATGTCTTCTTCCTTGATGGGTGTCCTAGCGGAAAAAATCAGCCGCGATCTGAAGAAGAGATTTTAGAACTTGAGGATGCGGGTGAAGTCGAACTTGTGCCGGATGCCGATATTGTGAACGCTGCATCAGTGCCTTCTCCGAAGCAGCGATCTGATTTCGATTTGTGGGAAGCTCCAGCTGGTGGACACAATGTTTTTGACGGGACGCCTTCTGCGCAGAGCAATGCTGCAAATGTGGAAATTGGCGACATCGTGTTGCCTGCCATGGTTCGTCCTCGGCACAAAGGGTTCGCTGGTGGCAAATCTATGTGGTATGTCACGTATGAGGTTTGCTCTGATGAGCAGTGGTCGGATACGGGTTTCTGCAGTGGAGATGGAGTAAAGGACATCTTTTTTGTCCGATACGGGCCTTCGCACGGCGAGAATGATATGACAAACATCGCCTTTGGCATTCCATTCCCGAAAGCTGAGGTTGCGTCAGGGAATTCGCCGAAAAGTGGGGGGAACTATAGTCCGATTTGGAGAGGTCAGTGCGTTGGAGGATTGCACGATGGAGGAGATCGTGGTTTCCCAGGGACTGATCATGGCGTTGGGCCTCCCGCGAATAATGCCAACTGTTTTGGTCCGACTCCTGAGGAGTTGAAAGACTTCACTTCCAGCAACAATCTTTCGTTGACTGGTGATGACGATCTTGAGAATGATGACCCACGTCGTGGGGGCCAAGTTAGGTCATCCGCAGACTTTTCCCCGCTTATTGACGGAGGGTTTTTTGGGGAAATGGAGCCATTGGCGGCCAAGATTAAGATCATTAACTGTCCGATCACTGCCTCAGATTTAAACCATGATCGGGTGTTTACGCAGGATGAAATGATTTCTTTCCCGAATCATGTTCTTGAGGCGAACCGGGCTGGGGAGTTCACTGTCTTTAATACAGGTGGCCCACTGGGTGAATAAGGCGGAGAGGGTTTTTCCGTAGGAATATGAGTTGCTTTGGCGGGGGTTGTCTCTCTTTTGAGGCTCCCCCGTCGCTTTAATGAGATGATACGGAATTCAGCTAATTCCGGAGCTAACCATTTGATAGGGGCCAGTTTTAGTAATCGGTAACCGTGGTTGTCACCCGCGGTTACTGCCTTGGTCTACGGGGGGACGCGGTGTTGGGTTGTTCGCGTAGAGATTTTTGGTGTAAGTGGTGCGTCGTTTTGACTCTCCCTCTGTGGGTGTCTTTGGGGTTCGGATGTGGTGTTGACCAGGGTAGTATGGGGCCCAACGACATACAGTCAGCAACTGGGTTTGCTCAGCCAGCGACAGGACCAACTCAGCCAGCGACGGGACCAACTCAGCCAGCGACGGGACCAACTCAGCCAGCGACGGGACCAACTCAGCCAGCTCTAGAGCCTGCGCAACGATCAATCGATGAAATTCTGACTATCCTCGATGGGCCAGAACCTTCAGAGGGGTTAGATTCTTCAGAGGGGCTTACACGAGATTTTGGTAGCACGATTGCGATTAATCAGGTCATTCCGGAAAAGAATGCCGTGATTATTAACGAAGTTTTTCCGCAGGTATCTCAGATTGAGCTGCACAACCCGAGTACCGAGCCCATTGATATTGGGGGGTTTTGGCTTTGTCATACCACTCCGGCGTTGGTTTACGATCTGATTCCAGAAAACACAGTAATTGCGCCTGGGGGGTTTTTGGCTATTCACTGGGGTACTCAAGGCAGGAGTACAGAAAGGCAACTCTTTACCACTCCTGCTGTTCCGCTTCCTTTGAATGTACCGCATGGGGAGTTTGGGTTATACACGAATTTTGGGTTTGACGAGGCAAACTTTGCGATAAGCGATTTTCTCCAAGATTATGTCCAGTGGGGAGAAGACGAACATTGGCGTGAGCGCGTGGCTACTGAGGCTAATATGTGGCCTGTAGGAGCGTTTGTTCCTTCTCCAAATCCTGAGCAGTCAATTTCATATGATGGTGATGGGGATTCGGCAGAAGACTGGGTTGCGACTGCTTCGACAATTGGTTTTGGAAATACACTGCCGTGATTTTCGATTCACCCAACGATGAATAGGTGTAATGATGCTGAGATATCGTTCGATGAGACAGTCTTTTGTGGTCGGAATATTCGTGATTGGGTGGGGCGCGTTTCTCGCTACGCCGACGTATTCTCAGGGGGTGACAGCGTTTGTTGTGCCTGATGATCAGCCAACCATTCAGGCAGCGATCAATGCAGCAAACCCTGGAACTACAATTATTATTCGAACCGGGACTTATCGTGAATCGATTAAGATACTGAAGGATAATATTCGTTTGGTCGGGGCAGAAGAACCGGGGACTGTTATCATCGATGGGAAAGAACTTGTAGATGTTCCCGGCATTCATCTACTGAATGCGAGTCGTGTTGAGATTCGGGGATTGGTTGTGCAGAACTTTGATGGATTTGTTGGTCCTGAATCTGATGATTATCATGCTGGGATTCTCATTGAGGGTGGACGGGCTAATAGTATTCGACACAACAAACTGCGTTTAAACGGGAGCAATCTGGTACTTGACCGTTCGGATAATAACCAGATCCATGGAAACACTGTGGCGTTAGCAAAACACGCAGGTATTTTGCTCAGGAACGGAAGTGATGGGAATATTCTCAAGAGTAACACTGGATACGATAATGATCACCGCCCATTGACGCTGCCACTTGATGAACTGCCTGGATGCGGTATTCTCATCACGGGAGGCTCCAAGGGAAATTCGGTAAAAGATAACGAGTTTTTCCGCAATGGCCGGGGCATCATGCTTGAGAATGGTGCGAGTGACAATCAGATTATCGGCAATATGCTCCACGATAATGCAAAGTTCGGTATCGCAATTTTTGCAGGAGACACCGACAACAACACGATCAATAATGTGCTGACGAATAACGTAGCCATCAATAATGCATTTCGTCTTCTGACGAGTGCGGAAGGTGCTTTGATCGGGGAGGCTGGTTTCGAGGAAGGAGCTGACCTCTTTGATGAGCTTGGAGACAATTCTCGGCTTCTTTTCGACAGTACTCAGGCCCTTCCAAATAAATGGGAAGATAATATTTCGGAAGCCAATAATGTGGGGGGGGTTGCAATTAAGTGTTCGACAAAAGCCCATTGTCATCGGCATGATCGGATACCTGTCCGGTAAGCTGCTCACAACAGTAGAATATATATAGGTCTATGTACTGATCTTGATGGCGATAAGTGATAAATATCGAAGGAATTAGCTGTCTCTGTGGTCTTTGTTAGCTAGCTAACGTTTTTTATGTGTTGTTTTGACTGAAATACGCTCTGTTGTCTTAACTAGGGGATGACGAGGCGAGGAATCAGGCTGGCATTGCGGGGGTATCCGGCCTAGATGGTTTCCGAGTGAGGTGTTTTCCTTACCGCAATTCGGGGTCATTAGTCATTATGGGACTGTGCAATTTTAGTGAATTGTGTGATTTTTATGGATAGTGCTTTTGGAGGGGAGGAACTATGGTAACGTGGTACACGCAATACAGTAGTCGTTTGAAAAATTTTGCGAAGATTACTGCGCTGTCAGCGTCAGTTGGGCTGCTCTTTTCGTTTGTCCCTCTTGGACTCGATAGTGCATTTGCTGAACATGAGGCATTATCTGCGCAAGCAGCGGAATCTCCTTGTCCAGCTAATGCGCCAGAGCGGGAGTTTAATATTGCCGCTTTTCGAGTCTCAATTGTGTACAACACGTATGGTGATACGGATCCCGTTGGTGCTATGTACGCCTTCGTTGGAGAGAAGGATGCCATTCTCCAACAGGTTGCGGATAACCCTGGAAAACCATCGTGGAGAGTTCAGCCCCTCGTTATGCGGGCCAATGTTGGGGATTGCGTAAAGATGAATTTGCGTAATGACCTTGCCGGGGGTGCCTCACTTACTCTCAGTCGGGCACAGTACAACGTGCTGAATTCTGAAGGTACCAAGATTGGGAGAAATGAAACAGGGGATCTGATTCCAGCAGGAGACAATCATACCTACATCTTTTTTATTGAAGACAAGTCAGAAAATCAAGGGTCGTACCATATTCATAATACCGCTGCCCCGACCATTGAGAATGCCTACACTGGGCTTTTTGCGTCGTTGAACGTGCAAGCAAAAGGATCGCGCTACATCAGCAGTTATACAGGCGAGGATCTCAATCAGGAGGGAGATGGTGGTCCGGCGCCTCACGGTGGTCGCTGGGAAGCTATCATCATTCCTTGCGAAGGGGTGGAGCCTGGTGAAAGTACTTCCTGTGATAGGCTCTTTGATTCCCCTGGAGCCGGGCCTGGTACAGCAAACCCGCAATATTCTTTCCGAGAACATACCATCTTCTATCATGATGGTCTTGGTGCGGCCGGAGGATGGGGCGCGGCAGATAACAAGTTTTTTCTCGGAACGGGAAAGCCGGAGTCTGAAGCATGTGGCGAAGATGCGAACGGATGTGTAGTGGTTCAGACTCACGGTACAGAAGAAGAGCCTGAAAAATTTACGCTAACAACTCGAGACTTTAATATTCCGGGATATAGTCCGAGAGTGCCGGTTGAATTTCCGGTCAAAGGAGAGGGTTTTGTTGATGGTGCTCCCAACCAACATAATCTCGCGGGGATGCTTGCTCTTGCCGGATTAATTGACGGACCTATTCCGAATATCGGCGCAAATACAACGTCGGCGGGCGTAGAATTAGCTCCGAATAATAACAACATGAGTTTTAATGAAACACGGCTTTTTGGTAAGGCGATTAACTATCGCTTTGAGCCATTTGATATTCGCGAATCCCAAGATGCGGATGAATCATTAAATTACAGCTCGTATGATGGTGGTGATCCTGCAGCCATTATTCCTCGTAGTTATACTGGCGATCCAACAGTTCGACGCTTACTTCACGGTGGAGGGGAAGAACGTCATATTCCTCATCTCCATGGGATGCATCGGTGGCCGCGTCAGCCCTACGCAGAGCGTGACAGGGACTCAGGGAAATTTATTAGTAAGATTTATATGCTAGGGGCGGTCGAACCAGATGGGCTTGGTCTGACTGAGCAAGTTGCGCGGACTGCCACTCTCTTGAAGAACCGTCGGACCAATGAAATTACCTCCCAAGGGGCGAGCTTAAATCACGACAAATCCACTGTCAGCAGCATTATTGATGTGGAGCTTATCGAACCGCATACGGTGCGTGACATGGAGCTTGAGTGTGGAGCGGGAAGTTGTGAAGGCGAGGTCGGGGATTTTACTGAGCATTGTCATGTCGCTGATCATTATACTGCCGGTATGTGGCACTTCTGGCGCGTCACGAATGTTCGCCAGGCTAATCTGTTTCCTCTACCTGGGCGTCCTGAGCCACCAGCTCCAGTTGATTCGATTGGACTCTTGGAGTCAGGAACGACACTTGATGGAAGGAAGTTTTGTGTGACAGGTGCCGAGGGGTGTCCGGATATCGAGGATGATTCCTTTGTCAACATTGATCAGTGGGTGAGACATCTTTTGCCGTTGAAAGGTGTGCCGGAGGGTTGTGGTACTGAGAATCCCAGAGCTTGTCCGCATCCGCAAAATGTTGTTGCATGCCCATCCCTTGAAGGACTCACAGGGAATGAATTGTTAGCAGCGCATCAATGCCAAATTAGGGGGTATGATGCGGATCGATATGATTATACGAGTCGGCTTGTTGGAGGACTGCCCTTGTATTTGAATGAGCCAGATGGGCCAACGTTTGAGAATTTTCCAAACAGTCCCAATGGGCAGGGGGACTTTGGAGGAATAGGGGATACGCAAGGAAGATTTTCGAATTGGAAAGACACCCCGATTGATAGTGGAGGTGATGACATTGCGGCCATTCGAGCCAATCTTCCCGGGCCGTCTCCTGGTCAGCGCCCCTTGTTGCTTTTCAATCCAGAGGATGGGCGTTTAGCATATCCCCATCATCGTCCGCATCGAGGAAAGCGGCCGCCGTTGCCTGGTCCACCACTCACGGACAATTCTGGAAGTGCGCATAGTGGCGCTCCGTTCTTGGGGGAGATTAGTACGATGAAACCGGGGACAGATCCAATAACGGCTCCGAAGTCTGAACTGGGTACCCGCCCGGCTGGCCTTTGTCCTCAGGATGCTCCTGTGCGGAGCTATGACATTATCGTGACTCCTGTTTTAGGTGATGGTGCTGTGTATAACCGCTTTGGTGATCGTGATCCCAACGCGGCGATTCATGTTTTGGCGAATGACGAAACTGAACTCCAAGCGGGCATGCGGCAACCCCATTCGTTAGTGGTTCGTGGGAATGTGGGAGATTGCATGGACATTCAGTATCGAAATCATCTTACCGATGCGAATCCTATTCAGGAGGAATTCAGTAAGGCGAACATGCATCCGCACATGATGCATTTTGATGTGCAGGCATCGGATGGAGTTATTATTGGGTTTAACTATGAGCAGTCGATTCGTCCCTCACAGGACGCCTTGGCAGGGATTGATGTTCCAGGAGGCGAAGAAATATGTTGCGAAGATCGCCCGGCATTTCGGCAAAATGAATTCACTCGGTATCGCTGGTATCTTGATATCGAGATGATGGCTTTCTGGCATTTGCATCTGCAAGGCATTTTTGGATTTTCGATGGGGGTGACAGGTGGAACGGTTGTAGAACCATTTGGGTCTGAATACTTAGACCGGATTACAGGCGAGCCAATCTATCGTACCCATGTAGAGTTTCCTGAGCCTCCAGAATTTGCTGGAGTTACTGAGAATCACAATACCTTAGCGGATGATCCAAATGTGTTTGGAGTTATTGGTAAACGTGGAGATGAGGCTCCGACTGGCATTGGCATTATGACGCGTAGTATTTCGACTCCGCTGAATCCTGTGCGATCTGAAATTGAAAATGCCGGTACGGAACTTGTAGATATTATACCTGCGGAAGAACCCTCATTCCGCGAAGCAGCGTTCTGGTTGCTCGATGATGTAAATATGCTTATGGCTGAGACCAATGAGTTCACTACGCACATGGCTGGGCCGAGTGCCATGAATATGCGGGCTGAGCGCCTTGATACTCGGATGAGAGAAACTGGGGCGGCCAAGCATGAAGTTTTTCAGAACTCGGTTGGAGGTGATCCATCTACTCCGACGATTTTGGCCCATCCAGGGGATCGAGTGGTGTTTAGGTTATTCACGCAGGGCACTCAGGATGCCCACTCTCTTCGGTTTCCTGGCCATAGGTTTGGGTGGGAGCGATTTAATGCAGATGGCCGAGTGATCGATACGGTCACGGAAGCCATAGGTTCTTTCCAACACTATGAAATCATGGGTGGTGCTGGTGGGCCATCAAATGTTCCTGGCGATTATATGTGGTATATGCCTATCGGCGCTCTTGATTTTGCCAATGGTGGGTGGGGAATTATGCGCGTTGGAGATCCTGCTGGTCTTCAAAGCATTGGAAACGGTGGGAGCAGTGATGTCCCAGATATCTGTGCTTCTGCGACTGGGACGCAGTCATATAATGTGGCGGCAATTAGTTCACCTCGACGTACCTTGGAGGCATCAAAAATCTTTGTTTTAGCCGATGAGGACGGGAACCCTCTTTTAGAGGAAGTTGAAAAGGGCCAACCTCTGGTCATGCGAGCCAATAGTGGTGACTGCATAACGGTACGACTGTTCAATAAGCTCGATGAAGGGCATGTTGGTATGACGCCTGGCCTTCTAACGCTTGATCCGAACTCAAGCTACGGGTTTAATTTTGGCGACAATGCTGATGGTCAAACTGTTGCCCCGGGTGATGATACTGTGTACACCTGGTATGCAGAACCACAGATGAAGCCAGCTGATGGGTCGTTACTCAATCCCGATAAGGGCATTGGGGCCATTGAATGGAGCAATCTGGGCAATAAGGAACAGAAGAGGGCTTTGGGACTGAGTTATATTGCAAGTTTCGCAAATGTTCCTGAAGATCTGAATGATGGCTTGTTTGCCGCATTAGTCGTTGAACCTAAAGGGTCGTTCTGGTTTGATTCAGAAACTGGTAGGACTCTTAATCCAAAGAAACGAACGAGTGTGTCGGCTGTGATTGTGCCTCCGAATGGTAAGGCATTTCGTGAGCATGTCCTCTTCATGCATGAAAACTCCGTAGAATTTATTTCAAATATTCGACCGCTTGATTCGGCTGTCACGGCGGGTGCAGCGTTTAACTATCGACGCTCTCCTGGGGGCATGCTGACGAAAACTGATCCCCGAAAACTGAGTAGTATTCATACGATGATTACACAGGCGGGTGATCCAACCAAAGTTCGAATTGTCTATGCGAATGGGTCGGAAGATGTTGCGTTTAGAATTGATGGACATCGAGGACCGATTGAAGCAGGAACCAAACACTCTAATAGTCTCAATGTCTGGCCGCTGAATGTTGGACACAAAGCAGATATCGAACTCGATGGCGGGGCCAGCCGGTTCCCTGGCGATTATCTCTTTGGCGCCACTGAACACCGTCGGCTTATGGATGGTGGGCAATGGGGGATTTTTAGAGTGATTGATGAGGCTGAGGCAAAAACTTTGGGAGCCAAAGATGAGGAGAGTAAGCTCCGAGGATTTGCGACGCTGGAGCGCGCAAGTAAGAAAGCGCAGCGGAAGCGTGACAAGGGGAAGGAGCCGAACAGTTAAAAAAGTATCAACGCTGTTTTTTGTGGGGTGCATGTACTAGCTGATTTTTTTAAATCGTACAGCACGAACGTAATCTGGTACCGCCCTGTCTGACGCTCGGATGTTCCGAAGCGCTGGTCAGGGCGGTTTCTATTGTAATGGGGCCGTATAAATGCAAGCATTGTATCGAACCTTGTTTTTCTCCGTTTTGACCGCACTACTTTCACTAAACGTCTCCCTCTCTTTTGCCAAGGAAACTCGCTCCGATGCTCTCTGGGCTTTGAGTGATGATATGTCTAACTTTGATGCGGTTTTATGGACGACTCCGGCGCATCCCAGAGCAGAAGAGGAGACAGTGATTGACGTTTCAATTCGCTATGGTCTGGGGTATGGGGGAAATACGACGCCAGGAGATCCAGTGCAGAATCTTCAAACATTGTATGGTCGAACTATTGAGCTGTTTGTGGTTTCCGAAAATCTTGATCATTTTGCCAGACTTCGACCTGAACAGTTTAGTGTCGTTCCAGTGTATGCAAAGGAAACCGCGATGTTTCAACTCAGGCATCGTTTTCCTTGGGGAGGACGATACAGGCTTGTAGTTACCTTTGCCCATCGTGGGAAAGTTCACCAGACACAATTTGACCTTCATATCGATGGGTCGCCAATGCAAATTTCTGCGTCTCGTGATCTTACTCGACAGAAGAGTTTTGATCGTTATAGCGTTTCACTTCATGTAGAACCTGAGGATCCCATGGCAGGTAGTGAGGTGGAATTTCGGTATGAAATCTACACTAATAAGAATGAGCCGGTCGTTGATTTGGAGGCATTTGAGGGGACCGAGATGCGCGTGGCGTATGTCCGCAATGATCTCAAATTTTTTGCTGTGGAAGACCCTCGACTTACGGAAGATTCTCGAGCGATTCCGATCGTTCCCCGCTTGGTGACTAAACGGCTTTATGGTCGAGGGCTTTTGAAAGAAATATTGCCGGATGGCCGGATGCTGATTGAACATGGGCCAATTAAAAACCTTATATCGATTGCAGCAAAGATGCCGTTTCGAATAGCTGATGTCGATGCGTTGAGAAAAGTGCATCCTGGAGATTGGGTAGAGTTTTGGCTGAAGAACGACCGAACATCCGGGCTTGTTGTGACAAGGATTGAGCCTCTAAGTAGCTTGGGATTGGGAGAAGATCAGGATGCGATTAGGCCATCTTCAGATAATCCGTTGTTCCCGGGACCGGTTGTGCCGGTTAGGCATACTTTCCCATCAGCTGGACTCTATGTAGCGTTTGGTCAGTTTAAGCATCAGGGAATCTTGGTTACGACGAGGTTTATGGTCAATGTAAGCGATTTTTCTGTGGCTGATGCTGAGGAGGAATCAACACGACACAGTGAGACAATTAATGTGCAGAGGGTGTTGACGCCACAGGAACGGAACGGCATGATGATCTACACTTCCTCAACGAGTTTGTCCAAAGAATCGATTAATCTCGGTATCGGTGATGGACAGCTGTTTCCAGCCAATCGAGTGACGTGTGCAAACTGTCATGGGCATGATGGAAAGGGGAGCCGTGAAGGAGGGGCGGTTGCCTCTGACATTAGACACGCTATTCTTAGCAAGCCATATTCCACGACAACAGAATCTGGGCGGACTCGCTCACCGTATACGAATGATCTTTTGAAACGTGCGATTGTTGAAGGGGTAGACTCGAACGGACATGTTTTAGATTTTGCGATGCCGCGCTGGAAGATGTCAGAACAAGATCTTGAAGATCTTATTGTCTATCTTCAGCGACTTGGGACACTTGAGGCTCCAGGCGTAACGGAGACCACGATAAAAATTGGGACTATTCTTGACTTGTCTGGGCCTTTTGCTCGGACAGGAGAAACGGTGCTCCGTGTTATGGAAAATGTTTTCAAAATAGTAAATGCTGGAAAAAAAGTGTATGGGCGTTCAATCGAACTTGTTGTTGCTGATGGCAAGAATGATCCGCGTTTATCGCTTGTAGCAGCGAAGAGGCTAATCGAGAAGGATCGCGTGCTTGGGCTGGTTGGAACCTTAGGGGATGCGGCAAACCGGCTGGTGATTCCCTATTTAGACGAGAGGGGTATTCCGCTCGTAGCACCTCTTGCGCCTGCATTGCAGCCTGCAGAGTTTGCGGCCGATCAGCTTTTTTCCATTTATCCTTCGTTGGATTATCAGGCACGAGTCTTGATTGATTATGGTATGGGCCAAAATCCGGCTTCGTTTGCTGTACTCTATTCCGATGATTCGTTTGGTAAGGCAGGGCTCACGGCCGTGAGAGATCAATTGTCTCTCTACCATGTGAAACCGGTTGCCGAAGTTGCGCACGTTTTTGGGAGGCTTGATGTTGAGAAAACTGCCAAGATCTTTAGGGATAGTGATGCGGATTTTGTGGTCCTCTTAACCGGAGATCCATCAGTGATTGATCTTATTGCAGCAGCAGATCGTTTGTCTTATTCCCCACTCTATCTTGGGCACAATCTTCTTGTCACGGGACGCATGTTAGAAGTTCCAAGGGCAGGTGAACGGGTGGTCTTGGCTCAAAATTTCAGATCCGGTAAGGTACACCATCCCTTAGTGGAAGAATTCAGTCATATCCTAAAGTCATTACCCGCTTCCGGGCGTGACCGAGTTCTTCAGATATCTGCGTTTGTTGCAGCCAAGGTGCTTTTGGATGGCTTGAGGAATGCAGGAAATGATCTAACGCGTGCATCACTCGTTACAGGTTTAGAGAAAGTGAATCTTGATACTGGACTTCTCGGAACTATTCGCTATAGCCAACAGAATCATGAAGGGTCGTTTGGAATTTCGCTCGTGAAACCGGATGGACTCCAGAAGACTTTTGCTATCGTATCTGATCGACGTGAGCCTGTCACCCATGGGCACTAAGTTGTCTAGTGACATGATGATACGGGCGTCTTTCTTCTTGATTATCATGGTCGTTGTTAGCACTACTCCTGGGGCTCCTGTCTCAGCGACCACTTTTTTCCCTTCCACTTATAAAACTCTTGGGGTTTCCATCGAGTTTGAGGTAGTACAGCCTGTTCATGTTGGCGATGATGTTGTTCTCAATTTCCGCATCCATGATGCGGTGACGAATCAGCCGATTCGAGCACTTCGCCCGGAGTCTGCGCTACGGTTCAATAATGAAGAAGGAAATCTCGGACTCTGTGCTGCAAACATGAAAACCAAATCTCGTCGGTATGGAAGTCACACTCCAGTCCAATTTAACTCCTATATCGTGGCGTTGAACAGTCTTGAGGGTACTTTGAGTGTGATGAATCCTGGGCGGACATCCCGAATGCTTATTAAGAAAATAGAACTTGGTGGTTTAGGCAATGACATCGCATTGGCTTGGCTTGGGCGCCACATTTACGTGACTGTTGAGCCTAATATGGTCGTGGTCGTGGACGGAGTTCATATGAAGCCGATTCAGCATTTGACGGTTGGAATGCATCCACATCATCTTGCCATTCAACCTGATGGTAAATATGTGTGGGTTGCTCACGATGGAGATGCGTCAGTTAGTGTGATTGATACTGATGTCCACAGAGTCATTGCCACAGTGCCTGTTGGTCAAGGACATCATGATTTTGCTGTAACTGAGGATAGCCGTTATGTTGCGGTTACCAACCAGGAAGATCATACGGTAACCCTGATCTCTGTGCGTGATCTAACCCCTGTTGGAACGATTCCCGTTGGTCTTAGACCGCATGGTGTTGGGTATTCATCATTGAGCCGTTCCTTTTATGTGGCCAATGAAGGTGATGGGACGTTGACGGTCATTAATCCTGACAGGCCTAGTGTGAACAAAACTATTTCCTCTGGAAAAGGGGTTCGTGTTGTGAAATTTGACCGAGGAGGACGATGGGGTTACGCGCTTAATCGGAGAGAAAATACGGCCACCATCATTGATGCTACAACGGATACGGCGGTTGAAACATTTTCGACTGGAGTTGCACCTGATGACATTGTTTTTGAGTACGATTGGGCTTTTATTCGAAATGTAGGTAGCGCCGATGTGACGATTGTAAGTCTTCGTCACCAAGGCTTGATCCAAAATTTTCCTGTTGGCCATTTTCCTCCGCGTCATGTCAAAATACCTCAAGACCATTCTTCATTAGTCAGTTTTGGTGATGGCCATCAGGTTCTTGTTCCGAATCCAGCTGATGGTGCTGTGTATCAGATGATGGCTGGTGGGGTAGTTGGCCCATCACGGGTTTTTGAAACTAAAGGACGTGGGCCAACTCGTGCGGTTGTGTATTGGCGAGGCCTGAGAGAAGTAAGCCCAGGACTGTACCGGCGGGAACTTTCCTTTTCCCAAGCAGGGCGTTACGAAGTGGGATTCTATGTGTCTAGTCCGCAAGTGGCAACTTGTTTCGAACTTACCATCTTACCTGCTTCATCACCATGATCAGATATAATTTTATGTCCAGTTAAAATGTTTCGCGGGACAGTCATAGTTATGGTATAAACCTGAACGTGATTAACCGGGCATTGTTCAAGAGAGGAAGCTTGATTGTGCTTCCCCTCCTCCTATGGTTTTTTGTTGAGTCGGTATGGGCGATTCCTAGGTTTTCCATGCGGACCGGGGTGCAGTGTATCACTTGCCACGTGAATCCAAGTGGTGGAGGTATGCGGACTGAGGCCGGAACTCTTTACAGCCGTATGAGTATTCCGTATAAACCATCGCTCCGAACTACAGGAACAAAATTTACACCTAAAATTAATGATTTTTTTACTGTTGGAACGGATTTGCGAGTAATGGCATTCGATGATGATCGAGGTACCACATCGATATTTCCTATGCAAGCGGATTTCTATTTTTCGGCACAACTAACAGATAAAGTCACGTTATATCATGATCAAGGATTTCGTCGGGGGCTAGACCTGAATAATTTTGAAACATTTGCTCTTGCGCAGGTGTTGCCACTCAATGGCTATGTCAAAGTTGGAAAGTTCGTTCCCGCATTTGGATTGAAACTTGATAACCATACCGCATTTATTCGTGGAGGAAATTCGAGTACCTCTGGAGCTGGATCTCGAGCAGCAGATTTTGCAAGTTTTACAAATGGGACAGGGTTCAGTCAGCAAGATAAAGATGTTGGAGTGGAAGTAGGGTTTTATCCTAGGAACGCGTCAATCCAGTTTGCTGTGCTCAACGGAGGCCGTGATAGCACAAATGATTTTGATACCAATACGAGTAAAGCATTTTCTTCACGAGCTGATTATATTTTTGATTTTGATGTTGCTCGAGCAACAATTGGGGGCTCGTTCTACCAGAATGATGGTTCTTCATCATTAGAAACGCTTTATGCGACGCACTTTGGGGCAAATGTGGCCAAATTTACGTATTTGGGCGAGATTGATTGGGAGACCCTTGACGACGAAATGGCTCGAGAAGGTGCGAGGAGAGGTGTACGACGTACTGCGTCATACCACGAATTAAGCTATCTTGCAGTTCGTGGTGTGGATCTAAAAATGATGTATGAATTTATTGATCCAGATCGTGAGATCAATGATGATTCACTTACCCGGCTTAGTGGAGGCGTCGAGTTTTTTCCACTTCCGCATCAGGAAATTAGGATTGAGTACCGTCATACGCTGGGCAACCGAGAGATCAATCCAGATGCAGATCTTAATGAGATCATTCTTATGTACCACGTCTTTTTCTGACTTCACGATGCTTGAAAGTTTTGGAAGGCTGTGTGATTAAGTAGTCCGATAAAGATCAATATATTATGGGGGTTCAAATGAAAAATTATCCTGTATCTGTAGGCCAGTTTTCACGAAAACTGGGAGGACTGATGTTGTTCATGGCTGTCTGGATGATCAGTGGCGGGGTAGCATATGCGGATTTGGAAGGGGCGACGGAATCCCTAAAACACATGGATGCTACCGTGTCGACGATTGAGGATGCAGTAAAGCATGCAAGCCAAGGGCATGGTGATCAAGTTTCGTCGCATTCGATTCAAGCGATTGCGCATGCGGAGCAAGCCATCAAGGCGATGCCGACGGGAAACGCGCATGCTCGAGAAGCGGTGTCCTTGCTTAAAGAAGCAGTAGTAAACCTGAACAAAGCAACGCATCTTGCTAATGAAGGGAACACCAAGAAGGCGACAAGTTATGTAAATATGGCACTAGACTTTTCTGATGCTGCGATTTTACATCTTCGTCATAGCCACTGAGGAGGCTCTATAGCAGGCTATATCCACGTACGAGAGTTTCAGTGTGTGTCATTCTTTGCATATATAACGAATCTGGCGATGTTTGGTGCAATTTAATTAGCGGAGCTAATTCTATCCTGTTGTCTCCGGCGTTGTGTTAGCCGTTTGATTGTATATGCTAGGCATTCCCAGTTGAGGTAATCAGTACGGCTGGCCAGTGAATTCTTGTGCCGTACTCTCATGATATGAGGCACCGCCTCGAGAGGTTCTTTGGGGATCTGTTAAACACTTCTAAATCGCCTAATTTTATGGGGATAAGGAGCTTTTCCAGTAATACATATCGCACGTACTTGCGGATAACAGTAGATTGATCCCACTGTATGATAATTGTTACAACTTTCGAGTCAGATTAGGAAATTCTGCCTGTGACTAGCGTATTTGTCAGGGAAGGGTCAGAAAGTGTTGTGGTGTCACCAATATTTTCAATATCTCCTGTGGCAATTTTACGAAGAATCCGACGAACAATTTTCCCAGACCGTGTTTTTGGAAGAGCATCGGTAAATTGTATTCTATCCGGCGTTGCAATTGGGCCGATAGTTTCTCGTACATGCTGTGTCAAGGTTTTTCTGAGGATGTCAGAAGCCTGGACGTCTTGTTTTAGTGTGACAAAGCAATAGATGCTTTGCCCTTTTATCTCATCTGGGATTCCAACAACAGCAGCCTCAGCTACGCTAGAATGGGAGACAAGAGCACTTTCGATCTCCGCGGTCCCAAGGCGATGGCCTGAGACGTTGACGACATCATCAATGCGCCCCAGAAGCCAATAAAACCCATCGCTATCGATCCTACAGCCATCTCCGGTAAAATACTTTCCCGGGAAGTGTGAGAAGTATACGTTCTTAATAAGAGAATGATTTATATCGCCATATACCCCACGGATCATTCCTGGCCACGGGGCTGTGAGTACGAGGTGTCCCCCCTCGTTGACTTCAGTTTTCGAACCATCCTGCCGTAAAACTTCGGGTTGAATACCGAAAAATGGTTTGGATGCTGAGCCGGGCTTTGTCGGGATAGCCCCGGGTAATGGTGCGATGAGAATTCCGCCAGTTTCAGTTTGCCACCATGTA
>DCWI01000031.1 GCA_002328825.1 Nitrospiraceae bacterium UBA2166
CGTAATCATATCCGGGTACTTCGGCTCACGTGCAAGCGGCCAACACGTGTCCCCAGAGTCTTTAGATGGAATTATATCCACATATTCTTCGCAGTTCTCCGCTGCACCCACCTGGGACACTCCACCAAATCCCACGAACACAAAGACACCAGACCACAAAAGAAACATTAGAGTCCTCTTCCAAGAGCCTTCGGCTACTTGCTCCATCTTGTTTATCCTTTCAGCTAAATAGAGCGTAATGAGCGATGATCTAACAAATACCATAAGAATACAAGGCTTATCATGGCTCCTCCTCTGTCAACAACTCCCGCCACCCAACAAACCAAGCGTACTGACCTAATAAAGCAAGGACCATACCACCATACGCAATCTCAATGGACAAACCTGGGGACAAATCTGAAAACACCGAGATTTAGGCAAGATTAGCGATCAGTATTGAAAGATGGCAGCAGTTTCATCACCCAGGACACAATACAAAAAAACAACAAGACAGAACCGCTGCAAGACATAAATGATTCAATTGGAACAATTTTATCATCCTGAAATGTAAAAATGCCCCCATTCCAGCATGACTATACCTTTAGGAGTCTTCACTAAACAATCCTATCGCTTGCGATCAACGAGGGAGTATTTTTAGAATTTAACCGAGATTCAGGTATCAGAAACTAAGGCCATAGCTGAAAAACCACACAAGCCTTCCAATCTCAATCACCTGCCAAAGCGGAAAAACGTCGAAACCAAAGAAAAGAATAAACGCAACAAGAACCTAGCACTCCGGTCTAAGGCTCTTAAATAAAACACCTCCAGAACGCGTTTCCCCCGAGCGCACAACATAACATAAGTTGGTGAGGTGGACAGAAGCCACAACGTCCTTGGAGGTCTTTCCCTGTACGCCTATTAAAAAGCGATGCCTGTATACACTCCGATGGTGCTGTAATTATTCACAGTACTAGTCTGGCCAGAGGCAGCGTGATACCGTGCATCCACGCCAATGTTCAATGCTTTCCATACCCTGTATTCCAGCCCTGCCCCAAATTGAACGCCAATATCTAGATAGGTCGTACTGTTTGATGGCGGACTGATCACGTGAAAATCCAGCCCGACGGGAATAACCCATGGGCGAAGTCGACTTCCCTGCATGAATTTGATCTTAGGCGCGATATCGACGGTGAGCATAGAAATCTGAACATCTTTCATAAAAACGTCACCTGTGGCGACAGTTGGAACCGCTTGTGCAACGTTTTTCGATCCAAAATCCTTATACTCGATGCCGATTTCACCGAGGAGGGAAGCCCCTGGCAGGAAACCCAAGACATCCTTTGACAAGAGGAGTTCAACCCCTGCCCCGATATACGACCCATCATCACTGCCAGTCTGACTCCCGGCTGCCCCAAAAACATCTGTAAATACTTCCCCCGCACGATCACTCTCGGCAAAAGCACCGCCGGCACGGAAGAAAACTTGATTCTCATCTGCTTGCACATAACTGCTTGTGAGCAACAGACTCGCCAACAACACAGTTCCAAATAGCACCATACTCAAACTACGTGCCAATTGCTTTCCCTGTTTACACATCATAGGCCTCCTCTCTTATACCCATACCCACATAACAGCTAATGCATTAACTCTACTCTCCACGGGTAGGCTAGCGAGGACAAAGATCTCTATCTGTAAGAAATTTACAGAAAACAAACCTCGAGCTCCTTTCGTCATGGAATAATACATATATGGGAGCTGAGTGCATTGCGCTATTGGACAATCGTTGCGCCCCATAGACAGTATGCCAATCAAAATATCACTTGCCAAAATTGCAAGAACGGTTGCGGAAAAGATCAAAAAATAGGTAGATGAGAGAAATGCCTCAGCTACGCCGACGTCTTCGAGATGGAGCCTTCTCCTTGATGGGAAGGTGAATTACGATCGTGGTGGCTTGAGTTTGGCTATTTGCGATGGAAACCTTGCCCCCATGATTCGCCACAATCTGGCTGGCAATAGGAAACCCAACCCACGACATATTCTGGAGGCAAATGGGTTCGCGCTGTAACCGCATTTCCTCACGCTGACACTCCAACGTAATGAGAAGACCCGTGCGATGAGCAGTTGCAGAAAGGTGAATCGTTCCACCTGTTTGAATGACTTCTTCCCCACACCGAAACAAACTTATTAATGCACTTTTCATCTTGACCTTATCACAGCGGAACAACGGGAGCGGCGTGTGATATTCGGGAACAATTTGAATGTTTTTCGCCGTAAAATCTTCATGCACAAACGCCACAGCTTCCTCAAGCAATGGAATAATCTGGAAGGGCATACGACTCAGTTTGAGCGGTTTCCCATATTCCAAAATCTGAAACAAAACATCTCCAATCCGGCCAACTTTGTGCGCAATGCGTTCAACTGCAGCAAGCACATTTGGCGGAACGCCCTGCATACGAGTCATATCCATTAGGGCCCCATGCACTCCCATGAGAGGAGGTCGCACATCACTTCCAATAATACGTCGAAGATCTTCTACTCCCTGCACATAACCACGCTCAGAAGTAAAGGCACTAGACTGAGACAGAGCGGGGCTAACAGCCACGCTCTGCACCTGAGTTAGATACTCTGTAAACTTCCGCACAACAGAGTCCAGTGTTGGAATTTGATCTCGTGAATACTGATCGGAAAGCTTCGACGCCACACTCAAGGTTCCAACCACTCGCCGATCAATCCGCAGCGGCAACACCATCATCGATTTATATTGCTGTTTGTAGAGCACGCACTGATCCATAAACCGCCCCTGGGTCGACGCAAGTTTCAAATCAACACGTGGCTTTTTATGCCGAATAACCCACCCAGATGCTGAAGCGTCAATGGGAAACTGCTGTCCAATTTTCGGATCTGGCTGCCCCGAAACAAATGTGTGCGTCACTGTAACACTGGTTGTTTCAGGCATATACTCAGACAACCAGACCTGGTCAAATTGTAGAAGTTCTTGAAGTGCCTCACCCACCCCAGTTACAGCAGGAGCCACTGGAGCATCCACGTGTGCGCGTGGAGTTTCCATGCCTGCATACACAGATACATCGTCAAAAAGAGTGAATATCTCCTTCGCTAGTTCTTTGAGAAGAGTCTTCTCTTTCTTAACAATATCAGATCCTGACTTACGCCCAATCACGATCGCCACAGATGTCTGGGGTGAGACCTGGAATAGTGTACCGACCATCCATTTTTGATTTGGTGCCGCAACGCGGAGTCTAAATGAACTGCCGTTCTTTAAAACATCCTCGTTTGAAGATACGTTCTCAGCGTGAAACGGAATGGACCGGAGCAATGCTTGAATCTCCCGCGGCATAAGCCCTTGAGTAGCCTGAACTACTCGAGATTCGGTATCGCGCCCGGAAGAAGCAATGAGTCCAATACCCATTGGAACAGCATCCAACACTTTGGCAAGATTTTGCTGCATGGTCGTTGTCTCCACCGCGATAAACTACCTATACCGTGCCCGGTTTACCAAACGATACAACTCACCCTAAGCAATGGGCTTCTCAGCTTTTGGTTTGGATTTGAAATAACGAGACCGCCGATAAATAATAGGCAAAAGACCCAAAATGGCAAAAAGAATCACCCCAACAAAAAGCTCAATGCGAAATGTCCCCTCAACAATGTCCAACATTGACGCCCCAAAAAATACATATGCAATCGTTGCTGGTAGCATCCCAAGCCATGAAACGACAATGTATGTCACAAACCGAACCTTGGTCAAGCCAAAACCATAGTTAAGCAGTTCAAATGGGAATAGTGGAATTAAGCGTGTAATAGCCAAATATATCCACCCATGCTTCTCTATTTGCTGATCCAAATCCTTCAACCGTCCTTTCAGATGTCTCTCAACATACGGCCGAGCAAAGTGTCTCGCAATAATGAACGGAAGAAGTGCTCCAAGAGTTGACCCCAATGAGGCAAATATCGTGCCCCACAATGGGCCAAATAAGAGTCCCGCCGCCATACTAATTGGAAAGCTTGGGACAAACAACAGTGGGGCAAACATGTAGAGCAAAAGATACACCACAGGACCATTCGCTCCATATCCCTCGACCCACATTGAAATCTCATCTGGTGTTGGAATATGAAACGTGTCGGAAAACTCCATGATCACAAACGCAACAATTCCAAGGCCAAACACAAGAATGGCCACTCCAATAGCAATTGCCTGACGATTGACAGTCAACATAAAATGGAAAGTCTTTTGCCGTTTAGGAACAGCAGGAGACTGCCCCGGAGACAAAAGGCACATCCCCAGAGGATTGCGTTGACAACAACATATCGGTCGATTGGTCTTTGAGGAGACTGACTGTGAAAAGAGAAGCGTATGGATGCAATTGAAGACGTGCTGCAATATGTGCTGAAACAACAACAGCCTCACCTCTGTAATAGGCCGTCCCAACCTCATCTACAACCATCTTCATCGGACCACGATAAATCGCTATAAATCTATTTTGGAAAGGCTGAACGGGCACTTCGTATTTATAACCTCGCACGGTTACAGAATTAAATCGATACCCTTCGACGTCACGATACACTACCTTTTGAAGTAGCTCGATGCCATAAAAACCTGCCTCTTCAAGTGAGGATATAAACTTCCCTTCGGTCAATGCGCCCGCAATACATTCTCCCCACAATTGATTATTTATTTTGATGGAGGGCGGCGCCTCATGATCAGAGACAATATCAGAAATCACTGTCCTCCCACCATTTTTGAGAATTCTCCAAACTTCTGAAAACACGGCTTTCTTGTCAGGAGAGAGGTTGATGACGCAATTGGAGGTAACAAGATCCGCAATTTTGTCCTCAACTGGAATCTTTTCTAAATACCCTTTGCGAAACTCAACATTATCACAACCCAACAATGCAGAAACCTGACATCGATTTCGCTCGGCGACCTGCAGCATATTTTCAGTCATATCAACGCCAATAACACGTCCAGAACAGCTCGTTTTTCGTGCGGCGACAAAACAATCGATGCCCGCTCCAGAGCCAAGATCAACGATGGTTTCACCCTCCCGAATCTCGGCACTCCGCATCGGCGATCCACATCCATACGAACGTTTACGGACTTCCTGAGGAACGTGCGAAAGTTCTTCTTCGGAATAACCATCAATAGTACAACACAGCTCCGGCTGAGGAACCTCTGCTGCCTTGCCGTAGTAATCCTGAATAATGCTGTGAGGTGTCTCAACGTTAAACGCCAACACACAATTGGAGTGCAGCGTGGTGACCGGAGTATCCCAGAAATGACTGCCACAAGTAGCCATCCCCTCCCCCATCACGTGAAACAAGATTGGCCCATCAAACCCAGAATTTGCGTTAAACGAAACCCTTTTTGATTCCGCAAGCTGAAACATAATGTCCTTGCACAATTCCACATAGAGTCCGTAGTACGGATCTTCATCTAACACATCATTCTTGCCACATCGCTGCTCTGAGAAGAAGTAACTATGCTCGATATCTCCCCCACCCACAATAAACCGAAATGGATCACTTGATACCCCAGCCTTATCTACCACCGTTGCAGTTCGAATATTTTTCGCGACGGAACTTTCCAACCACAGAGAGCGCAAGGAGGACATTCTGGTATCGCCAAGATCAAGATTAGGATGCCCCGCAAATGATGCCGAGGGATAAATATGACCATCATAGCTCAGACAAAGGCTATCCCAACAAGCATTACTGAGATCAAATTTAACGCCTGGACGTCCATTTACTCTCCCGTGAAAAGACTCAAAATTATCTAATGTTACGCTACATTCATCAGCAGCCTGTTTGATCAAGCGCATTGAATCCAGCATTTGCTCATTATTGGGAAACTGCAGTTTGTCATGGTCCAAAACTCTTCCGCGACGATGCATCCACATTACGTGAATCGATTGAACACCAAGAGATTTCGCCAAGGCCGGAAACTTTGGAAGATTTGTTAGGTTTGCCCCAGTCAGTACAGCAGTTAATGAGAGTTCAATACCCATCTCAACAACTGATTGGATGCCTCGCGTGATATTTTCAAACGTCTTCTCCCCACGAATAGGATCATTCACCTCAGGCGTCGCACCATCAAGACTAATCTGAAATTTCAATCGTGTTCGATCAAGCGCATCAAGCTGCTTCAGCACTGCGCCACGAAACAAGGTCGCATTCGTAAGCACAATGAGCTCGGAAGCAAGTTTTTTGGTTACGTGATCAATCAGTTGAAAGATGTCCTTGCGAAGAAAAGGCTCACCTCCGGTGAAGTAAAATCGGGAAGCCCCAAGTACTTTTGCTTCTGTCATCACACGAAACAGATGCTCAGTCGATAATCCTGGGTCAGCCCCAGGATGAGAAGAAACAAGACAATGAGCACAGGTAAGGTTGCAAGAATTGTTCGTATGCACCCAAAACTCACTGAGGCCGGACGGGCTAAGGTACGCTGCCCGCCCAGAATAGCCCTCTGAAGCTATGGGGCCAAGGGAGATGATATTGCTTCGTAGAGCTGCCTGCACATACCAACGGACATGAACCCACGCCCGTAAAGGATCAATTTTAACTTTCTCTCCATAATCACGGACGAGATCCTTTAGCGTTCGACTCCCATCAATCAGGTGCAGTATCGTCGCACCACGCCAATCAGTCGATACCCAATTTGGCCGATCTCCATCAACAACAACGTGCAAGCCATTTCGTTCGAACTCAGTACATTCTGGTCTGTACAGTACCGTAGTATCGTGCAAAAACGTCATTCTGGCAGTGGGAGTAGAGGCCCTTTCCCTGACACAGAGCAACTCGGTGCTTTTGTCGGCATGAACATCATGGCCAAGCCAGGCTTGAGCATCATTCTCTTCATCGTTTTTGGATTTTTCATTGGAGCATGGCGCACCGCAACATGGCGAAGCCACCACCCTTCTGCGGCCAGATCACCTCCATGCCCCATGGCACCCTCAGGAGTACTCGAGCGGTGAAAATGGACAAAGCCCGACTTCCCTCCCTCAGGCTGATCTTCAGCGCAAAACCGCCCCTTGACAGCATCACCGACAAAAACAAGTTTTGCTCCTTGCTTAGAAACCGGCTTATTAAAATGCAGGAAAGTGGCATAGTTGTCTGACGTCTTCATCCAAAGATGATTGGGCATCCCGGGACTAAAGGGTTCAAAATCATAGACTGAGGCCAAAGTTTCACCAACAGCCTGCATCGCCGTCCACGATGGGACAGGACCACTCATACTAGAATGACCTCCATGCCCCTCATCGGCAACACTCCATGATACGGAGAGAGTACAGGCTACAATCAGAATGACAAAGACAATGCCACTGCGACGAATTCCTGAGTTCATAACATTTCTCCTTCTGCGAATAGAGTCTTCAGTGAGAATCTCTGCAGGATACTTGGCTCATACTGTTACGAGCATGATGGCGCTGGAGTCGGAGGAAACTTCATCGCGAGCCCAGGCGAAAACTGTATAGACATCCCCTTCATTTTCATTTCAGATTTTCCGACCGCAACATGGCGAAGCCACCAGCCATCAGCGCCAGGTTTGCCACCATGACCCATAGCACCTACCGGAGTCTCTGCTCTATGAAAGTGGACAAAGCCAGTCATTCCCTCATCAGGTTGATCCTCTGAACAAAAACGACCCTTCACGCCATCCCCGACAAAAACCACCTTTGCTGTCTTAAAATTCCGGGGTTTGTTGAAGTGAAGAAACCATACGTAGTTATCACTCGCTTTGATCCACAAGTGATTTGGCTGAGCCGGGCTGAAGGGTTCAAATGTTTCAAGCCCACACTCCGTTGCACATCCCATAGCCATGTTTGCAATGGCAATTCCAACATCTCGGAGGGCTTCAGACGACGCAGGACCAGCAGCACCCATTTTCCCATGGCCGTTATGCCCCTCGTCAGCAAACGAAACTGATGCCAAAATGACTAGCGCCGTCAATCCTGCGACCACAGTCCTTATTTTCATTTCAGGCCTCCTTCGCATCATAAGGTAAATAACACACCGCCAATACACTCTTCTGTAACAGAGCCGCCATCCACAAACTCCGGATCAGCGGCACGCAAGGCCTCATGCATACCACTTTTTTTCCCTTGATGTAGTGAGATTTTTACTATTTCAATTATTACAAGATAAAATCGATAGTCGCCTGGCGCTTGGTTTTTTTATCCGATGGGTCAAAGTCAGCACGAAGTTCTTTCTTCTGGTTACGGACTGACAACCGAATAACTGCGCCTACGTCCGCATTATGAAGATGGAGGAAGGCTTCATAGTACCCATCTTTATTCGTGATGGCTGATGTAGCATGACTCCCATCTTTGGCGGGCCGAGCCGAAACCTTCATATTCGGCACAGGTTGTCCACTCTCGTCTCGAACATAGCCATACACTATGAACCCATGTTGTACTTCATCCTTGAGAAAAATAGGCTTGGGCGTTACATGAGCCGGATTCTTAAGCGTCATCAGGTATGCCGCGAGAGTGCTTAACTCTTCCTCGGTCATCAATTCGCGGTATTTTTCCGGCATCAACCCTTTCTTGTGTTCTTTTTCAAACCCTTCCGCGTAGAAATACGGATCGGCCTTTGTACTCAGAATCTTCTTAATGATCTGCTGTGGAGTGAGCAGATTTCCAATATTGCCCATCTCAGGCCCGCGTTTCTTGGTTCCGCCTTTGCCACCAATCTTATGACAATTGTAACACTCATAAAGTTGGTAGACTTCTTTGCCCCGTTCAATAGGAGAAAGAGTTGTCCCTAACGAAGCCGCAAGAACAGGGGCAGTCGAACCTTGCAATTTTGCAACACGTCCCATCAAGTCGTTAGCTTTCACTGACAAGTCTTGTGCTCTTTTGAGAAGTTCTTCAGTATTATGAGGACGCTCAAATTGTGCACGCCGATGTTTAAGAATTTTATTGATTTTTTCCTGTTCAACCGCAGGATCAAATTGAGGGAGAATCGCGCCTCCTGCCAAAAAAACCCCAGAAGTAAACAGGTAAAATGCTACAAGCCCTACGATTGCTTTCCCTGGACGCAACAAGGGAAGCTCTGGCGCTGCTAGCAAGAGAAAAACCCCTGTCCCAAGCGCAACATAGAACAAGAACATCCATTGGAATATTAGAGGAAAATGGAGCATTCCAGAGACAACCCACGACGCACCTGCACAAACAAGTCCAATCGCTACCGGCCACATTAGTCTAGGCACAATACCCTCTCACACTAAAACTCTGTTCATAACATTCCATCTCGCGTGTCTGTAAAATAATACAGCATTATACGGTGTTGAGCACTTCGATTCCATAGCAAACAAAGTCGAAACAAACAAATACGCCGAAACACCGATCAAGGTCCTCATTGATGGGAAAATTAGGTTTACCAGCGAGGGTCAATGCTTCGAAGAAGATCCATCGTAGAATCAGCAGCTGCGGCAAGACCACGCACAGTGACTGACGGTACCCTTATCGCTGAGAGAGGTTTCACTAATCCAGAATCAACACTTGGCAACAATGGGATTTCATAGGCATTTTCAACCAACAACTGTTGCCCATCGTGTGAAAGAACAAAATCAACAAACCTCTTCGCAAGCTCAGGATGTGGAGCACCCTGAATAACAGCAATGGCATTAAGATTAACCAGCGTGCCTATCATAGTCTGATCGGGATACACTTCGCCAACCGGAAACCCCGCTCCTACAGCTAAGTGGGAATTGGGAGAATTCGTCAGTCCAATTGCAAACTCTCCTCGCCCTACCCCTCGCCACACCTCAGAATTATCAGATAGAATTGTAAGGTCGTTCGATCCTAATTGCCGGATATATTTTTGGATAGAATCTTTACCTTTTTCATGAATAAGCCAAGAGACCCAACTCAAAGTGGTTCGCTCTCTTGTCCCTGCCACGGCAACTTTTCCCTTCCATTTAGGATCAATCAACTCAAACACCGATTGTGGAACCTCATCACTCGCAACAAGCTCGGTATTATAAATGATAATTCTCGCCCGCCCTGAAATCCCAGTCCACTGACCAGACTCACTTTTAAACTCCACAGGTAATTTTTCCGCCGCCAAAGATCGATAGGAAGACAACACCCCTTTATCCGCCAAAATTTCCATCACCCCGCCCACAGTAGAAATGAACACATCCGCACGTGGCCTCTGCCTTTCAAGGAGAAGAGTGTTCGCTAACCCTGAGGTTTTTCCAGTTTTAAGCGCAACCGTAATTCCAGTCTTTGCTGTAAAAGCATCCGTCACCGGCTTGATTGCCTTTTCCTTTCGCCCAGAGTACACAATCATGTCGGCCGCAAACACCGAGCTCGCCACAACAAAAAACATCCACCCAAGTACAATAAACACGGTCACCCTAGCAATACTCTTCACAACACCTCTCCAAAAGTTATAAACCTAATTTAAACAAGCTTTCGGCAGAATCTCAACGTTCCCACAGAAAACGCTTTTGATTATTATTATCAATACCAAACCATACCAACTCCCGTCAACCTACATCCCTGCTTTCTTTTCGCACTTCCAAGTAAATCTCCTCAAGGCCTCAAGGAATTTAAAGAGAGGCAGACTTTGACCCCAATGGAACATGGCTGATATAGTATCGGATCGCCAACACAATGCATATTTTGCGTCATTTTTCACACCACGGCCAACCCCTCGAGTGACCCAGAAACAACTATTTGGAAAGCACATCGTACTCGGAGTGGGTGGGAGCATTGCCGCCTATAAGGCAATCCCTCTACTTCGACGACTCACTGACTTGGGCGCTGACGTAGAGGTAGTGATGACGGCATCCGCCCGTCACTTTATCACTCCCCTCACTTTTCAAACCTTATCCGGCCATCCTGTCCATACCGATTTGTTTGCCAGCAACTCCAACATGGCTCACCTCAGACTGGCCGAAACAGCAGATCTCATTTTGGTTAGCCCAGCAACAGCAAATTTGATAGGGCGATTCGCACACGGCCTAGCCGATGACTTGCTATCTACGCTTATCCTCGCATCACATGCACCACTACTGATTGTCCCAGCCATGGATGGGGACATGTGGCAACATCCACGAGTCCAGCAAAATGTGCAAACCTTACGCGAAACAAGTGTGGAGGTCCTTGACCCAGAATTTGGCACTCTTGCTTCTGGGCATGTTGGGTGGGGACGTTTCCCATCTGAAGAGACAATCATGTCATCGATCATCTCCCTACTCACAATGCCAAGTGACTATCACAGCGAGGTAGTTTTGATCACTGCCGGACCAACACATGAAGCAATAGACCCTGTGCGATATATTGCAAATCGATCGTCAGGAAAAATGGGACACGCACTAGCACAAGCTGCTCAGAAACGAGGAGCTAAAGTTACCTTCATCACAGGACCAACATCTCTCACACCACCACCAAGCGTGCACACCATATCGATTTCAACGGCTAAGGAAATGCAGAATGAGGTGCACAAACATTTTGAGCGTGCAACAGTTGTCATCATGGCTGCAGCCGTTGCAGACTATCAACTCACACACACTGCAGCAACCAAGCTGAAAAAACATGAGCAGAAACACTTATCACTCACATTATCTTTAACCCCAGATATTCTCGGCACCTTGGCATCAAAAAAAACTGGTCAGTTTATAGTTGGATTTGCGGCAGAAACAGAAAGCCTCATTGAAGAAGCCACGCGAAAACTTCAGGAGAAAGGACTCGACATGATCATCGCAAACGATGTTACCCAACCTGATACTGGTTTTGGATCTGATACCAACGCAGCCATTGTCTTAGACATGCATGGCATTGCCGAAAATATTCCCCTGATGCCCAAACATGAAATGGCCACAAAAATTCTCGATCTGATCCGGCATCGCCTAGGAAACCGCTAGTAAACAATTCACGAGCAACATGGATCGAATACAGCATCCTACACCTCAAATGATTCAGTTCAATGGTATGACAAAAGGCTTCTCTCACAATGAGAACCTCATTCTAATTCCACAAAACATTACCATCCAACTTCTTAAAAATATATTCTTGCCTATCACGCGTCTGAGCAAAAAGAGTTCCCTATCCCTAATGAATCGGCTTGTTACCCTTCCTACAACTCTTCTCACAACAATCCGAACAGACATCAGTGATGATCACACGAAACCTCCACAGCGACTAACCAAACTTAAGAGGCACCTTGCATGAACCTCACTGCTGAAATTGCCGGGGTCACATTCCCAACCTGCATCATGAACGCTTCTGGTGCTCGCTGTGTGACCGCTGAAGAACTCGAGGTAATTGGAAAGTCTCGCGCAGGAGCCATTGTGACCAAATCAATGACTCTCAATGCACGAGATGGCAACCCAACCCCACGATATGTCACATTTCCACGCGGTTCAATCAACTCAATGGGACTACCAAATCTCGGATATCAGACGTATGTCGACCTCATCCCTCATCTTAAAGAATTTAAAAAACCGATTATTGCAAGTATTGCAGGGTTCAGTCCCGATGAATTCATCGACATTGCAACGGCTATTGATGCTGCAAAACCTGACCTACTGGAAATCAACCTCTCCTGCCCAAACATCGAAGGACATCCGCAAATCGCATACGATTTCAAAGCGGTAGAGCAGCTCATCACCAAGATTCGGAATGTGGTGAGTCGCCCGATGGGCACAAAATTACCTCCATATTTTGATCCCGTTCACCACGACCACATAGCAAAAATTCTAGAACGGTGTGGCATTGACTTCATCTCAGTAATCAACTCAATAGGCAATGGGTTGGTCATCAATCCAGAAACAGACGCCGTTATCATTAAACCTAAAGGGGGATTCGGAGGCTTAGGCGGAGCCATTATCAAGCCAGTCGCGCTAGCAAACGTTCGAGCTTTCGCCTTAAGACTTCAAGGCCGTATCCCAGTCATCGGCGTGGGAGGGATTGAGACCGGCCAGGATATCTATGAACACCTATTGGCAGGCGCGTCAGCAGTACAAATCGGCACCGCATTCGTCGAAGAAGGCCCACAAATATTTGGCAGACTAGAGCAAGAACTCACAACCATTGTTGCAAGGAAAGGCCTTCGCTCAACCGCAGAGGCTGTGGGACGACTCACAGAATTGTAAAGTCTCCCGCCGTAGACATGGTCCTCATAAATTTATAACTTGAGGAGAACCCCTAATGGTATTGCTCCCACCTTCTCAGCACGTTGTTATTATTCTAGCCATCCTTCTCATCACCGGCTGCGCTGGAATCAAGCCGCCTCCCACAATCATTTTTCAAAACGACCCATACCTTGTACGCCTAGATATTGATCGTAGTGTTAAGGGACCAAATGACCCGCGCCGCTATACCCATCCAATAGACATCGAGGCAGGTCAAATTCACACCATTCTCGACTCAGCACGCGTTTCAGAACATCGAACATTTTTTCAGCACGCGTTCATGGCTCCCTCCCCACAAGTAAAAATATTTTCCGACCACAACATCAGGATCTTGGCATCCCACATCCATGAGGCCTTCCTGCAAGCCACACCACAGGAACGCGTCATTTTTGCATTGATCAATCAAGTAGGCACCCGTTATGAGATCACGGCGGGAGAAATATTCGTCAAGAAAAATATGCTCCATCTCACTCTTAATTGTTTTCAAACACTTGACGCTGATAACGGGCCAAATTCCCTCTGTGGAAGCACATATGTATCACCTCACCCATCAGCAATACGCCATCGGACGTATGATCTGAGTTTTACCAAACAAAAATATTTCGCCGGCTTTGGCAAGCAATCCTTCGGACAAGCAAAAAAAGAAATTATCATAGACTACTCCTCTATCCCAGCATCGGACACACTCCTATCAAAAAGTGTGCCCAGAGAAGAGCCATCCAGTAGTGACCAACTAGCCCCCATGGATACAAACTTGCAAAAAACACAACCAATACACTTACCCGCAGTGAGCACACCTCCCTCTCTGCTAGAACAAATGCCCTCACAAGAAATACAACTGAGCTATTTGGAACAAGAAGATTTTCCAGGTAATGCCTCAGATCACGCCACCAACGTTGAAAACAACCCCTTACAAACAACATTAGAGCAAAAAATCGAATTGCTGACACAAGCAATTCACTCCCAAGGCAAGGCGGTCAAACAACACGCTCCACCACAGAAACCCCGTATTTTATTTTTACAAACCCCATTGATGCGAGGAAAAGACGTTGCCTTGCTACAACGTGCCCTTGGGCTTCCACTCAATCGCATTGACGGAATTTTTGGCAAAGAAACCGATCGTGCCGTCAGAAAATTCCAACATCAGGCAGGCATAGCAGTCGATGGAAAAGTTGGGCCAAACACCCTTAACGTGCTCCAATAAACTCATAGCATTCTCTGTCATTTACTAACAACACCAATCCCCTCCCTCAAACGATCACAACAGTTACAGCATTGCTCGGGATTTGGTAACATTCGTCGTTCCGAGATACAACTCAAGTAAACACCATGCCATGAGAATTATGCATACCGAAAGCTCGGGAGGACTAGGCGGGCAAGAGCTCAGAACTCTCGCTGATGCAAAAGGCATGGCCCAACGAGGACATGAGGTTCTCCTCGTAACTCAGATCGGAAGCCGCATGGAAAGCCTCGCTCGAAACGCCGGCCTTGCCGTGGAAGCAATCACCATGAATCGTTGGACCCTTCCTTTCGGAGCACGTACGCTCTACAAATTGATTGACCTGTTTTCTCCTGATATTGTCCACACGCACGGGTCAACTGACACATGGATCGCAGGCATTGCAGCCCGGCTGTCTCCACGACGCCCAATCTTAATTCGGACACGACACAAGGCTACACCTATCTCGACCGGCTATCTAAGTCGGTTTCTTTACGAGAAGCTTACTGATCGCATTATTACGACGGGTGAAACGATCCGAAACACGATGCATGCTCAAAACGGATTTGACCAAACACGCATATTCTCCATTCCAACTGGAGTGGACCTTCAGAGCCTACGAAATAGCAGCCACCTTTCGTTTTTTCGCAAAGAACTAGCACTTCCATCAGACGCAATTTTGGTTGGCATGGTAGGGTTTCTTCGCTTCGAAAAAGGCGTACTCTTCTTCCTTGACGCCGCAAAACACCTGCTTCAATCAAGAAAAAACTACTGGTTTTGCATTGCTGGAGATGGGCCAATTAAGAACAAAGTGCAAGAACGCATCCATGAGCTTGGATTAGAAAATCGTGTGCACTTGTTGGGATATCGTGAGGACGTTCCACAGATCTTGGCTGCGCTTAACGTTCTCGTGCTCCCCACCACCGGAAGTGAAGGCATCTCTCAGGTTGTTCTCCAAGCCCTTGGACTGGAAAAACCAGTGGTGGCAACCGATACAGGAGGAACCAACGAAGTGGTAATCCACGGTTACACTGGATTACTCGTCCCTCCGGCAGACGCACTTGCCTTGGCGCAAAGTATCGAACAAGGCATCAAAGACACACATACAAGCAAGCAAATGGGAATCAACGGCAGACACCTGATAGAAAAAAGCTACAGTCTTGATCATATGCTTGAAGCGACGGAACAATTGTATCGCACCTCATGTTCTGAGTTGAGACCTTCTCCCAACATAGCCACATCACTTTCATAAAGACCGAACAATGCCACCTCCTACATATATCGTGATTTTTGGTGCCTCTGGCGACCTCACTAAACGCAAACTTCTTCCAGCTCTTTATGCTCTTAGCTGTGAAAACCTCATCTCCCCCAATATAGTGATTGTCGGCTTCGCTCGAAAAGAAAAAAGCCATGAGCAATTCAGAACAGAGCTAGGAAAGGCAATCAAACAACATTCTCGATTCAAAAATGAGGCAGAAACAAAAGGAAAGCATTCATGGGAAATATTTGCTAAACGTATCTACTATTACAAGGGAGATTTTTCCAATGCCAAGGACTACACTGGGCTTCTACCATTCTTAGATTCTCTTACCTCAGCAAACACGGATCCGAGCAATCGCCTCTTCTATCTCGCCACACCCCCAAGAGTCTTTGCAATTATCATTCAGCACCTTGGAAAAGCTGGCCTTGTCTCTACAAAATCCAGTGGCAATGGATGGACACGAATCATCGTTGAAAAACCGTTTGGAAGGGATCTTGAAACTGCGAAAATACTCAATGATAAGATTGCTGCTGTATTTCAAGAGAACCAGGTTTATCGTATAGATCATTACCTTGGAAAAGAAACAGTGCAGAACATTTTGGTCTTTCGGATGAGCAACGGAATTTTTGAACCCCTCTGGAACAATCACTATGTGGATCACGTTCAAATCACAGTTGCCGAGTCAATTGGCGTTGAAAACCGTGGATCATATTTCGAAGAAGCCGGAACTCTACGAGACATGATCCAGAGCCACGTCCTACAGTTACTCACGCTCATTGCCATGGAACCTCCAGCAGCATTTGAAGCTAATGCCATTCGCGATGAAAAAGTAAAAGTCCTCCATGCAATCCGCCCCTATGCACATACTGATGTGGATAACCATGTGGTTCGAGCGCAATACGGAGAAGGGCATATCGATGGAAACGCAACAATTGCCTATCGGCAAGAATCTGGAGTCAACCCAAACTCAAACACTGAGACCTTTGTGGCTATGCGTCTGAATATCGACAATTGGCGATGGGCTAAAGTTCCATTCTATTTACGCGTTGGAAAGCGTATGGCAAAACGCCTCACAGAAGTGGCTATTTACTTTAAGCACGCCCCCTACGCCCTTTTTCGATCCGCAGGATGTCATATAATTGAACCCAACGTGCTGACACTGCGTATTCAACCGAATGAAGGCATCTCCCTTGGGTTTGGAAGTAAAGCGCCAGGCACAGCCATTCGTATTGATCCCGTACAAATGGATTTTCTGTACGAAACATCTTTTCAAGATGCCCAACCGGAAGCATACGAACGATTGTTGTCTGACTGCTTAACCGGCGATTCTACCCTCTTTGCACGACGCGATGAAATTGAACACGCATGGGATCTGGTGACTCGCATCATCCATGCCTGGAATGACGTTCCGCGTCCCCAGCTTCCTAAATATCAATCGGGAAGCTGGGGACCAGATGAGTCCGACAATCTAATTCAAAAAGATCTACGAAAATGGCGGAAAACTTAGCAGAGTGTTGAAAAAACTACTACCGGCATACGATCTCCCATGTGCTATCCTCACATGAACTACACGACCCAGACTGTACGGACAAAACGTTTTGAACGTCTGCTACCCCAGAGACAACAAAATTCACTTTGATGAGGAGTTGTAAATGAGTGAGAAAATTATAGTGAAAGACATTGAAGAGATGAGCAAACTCGGTGCGAATCATATGGCCAAGATCATAGAACGCTCGGTCAAAGAACGGGGAAAATGCATGATCGCGCTTTCAGGAGGAAATACACCAAAAAAACTCTATGAACGCCTAGCCAGTGAAGAATTTTCACCCCGTATCCCTTGGGAGTCTACCTATTGGTTTTTCGGCGATGAGCGACATGTCCCACCAGACCACGATGACAGTAATTACAAAATGTCCTCGGATAGCCTCCTGTCCAAAGTTCCCATTCCAAACGACAATATCCATAGAATCATGACTGAACGGCAAGATCCTCAGACCATCGCCTTAAACTATGAATTGACACTCATGAAAGCATTCAATTTGGCTCCAGGTGAACTGCCTGTTTTTGACCTCATGTTCTTAGGTGTCGGAACAGATGGCCATATTGCCTCACTTTTCCCCCACAGCGAGTCACTTTATGTCACAACACAGATGGCGACAGCCAACAAAGTTCCAGAAACGGAAACCTGGCGCATCACCATGACTTTTCCCGTTATCAACGAAGCTAAGCACCTTCTTTTTCTTGTTGCCGGTGAAGAAAAAGCGAAGGCCCTACACCAAGTTCTCGAAGGACCAAGTAACCCGCAAGAGTTTCCCGCCCAGCTTGTCCGCCAAAAACGCGGATTTCAGCTCTGGCTAATCGAAAAATCTGCAGCATCCTTGTTGACACAATGATTTTGGCTGGAGACGTCGGCGGCACGAAAACCCTTCTGGCCCTGATGCATTCAGACAAAAACCGCCTTTCTATGATCAAAGAATGGGCATTCCCCAGCCGCAAATACAACGGACTCGAAGCCATAATACATGCCGCATTTGGATCCCAAATACCCAAACTGTCAGGAGTCTGCTTTGGTGTTGCCGGACCAATAGTCAATGGGCATTGTAAAGCAACAAACCTTCCTTGGATCATCGATGCACACAAGCTGGCACAGACTATTCATGTTCCTTCGGTTACACTACTCAATGATTTGGAAGCGATGGCCAATAGCATCGAACTACTACAAAAGAAAGACCTTCTCACTCTTAATGAAGGTAATGCGAACCCAATAGGAAATCGGGCACTCATCGCCGCAGGAACAGGGCTTGGTCAAGCATTTATCTTTTACGATGGACACCGTTATCGCCCTTCGGCTTCGGAAGGAGGACATTGTGACTTTTCTCCAGAAACAGATGAAGAAATTCGCCTACTTCAGTTTCTTCGGAATCAGTTCGACCACGTAAGTTGGGAACGCGTTGTGTCTGGAATGGGACTCGCCAATCTCTACCGTTTTATGCTCGCAGAACACAAAACTACCGAACCACACTGGTTAACCACGCAACTGAAATCTGAAGACGCCGGAGTGGTAATTACGAAAATCGCGCTTGAACGCACATTTGAACCCTGTGTCTCAGCCATACGCCTATTCGTCCGTCTTTACGGAGCAGAAGCGGGTAATCTTGCCTTAAAAGTGATGGCAACAGGCGGATTATACATTGGTGGGGGTATCGGACCACAAATTCTCCCCTACCTTCAAGATGGGGAGTTCATGGGAAGATTTACCGGAAAAGGACGCTATCGAGACACCCTTGCTGCTATTCCAGTTCAGCTCATTCTCAACCCAAAGTCCGCATTGTTTGGAGCAGCGCACCACGCCAGCCAGTTGGCGTAAGAAAGGGATTCACGTATGAGCAATATCGGGACACCACTTACCCAATTTCTCCGAGAGGAACAGCAAGATCATCCTGAAGCAAAAGACGCGTTCACAGCACTCCTATCGCAAATCAGCCTTGCCGGAAAAATGATCTCACGAACAATGGGCCGAGCTGGACTTGCAAACGTATTAGGTGTGACTGGTAACATCAATGTCCAAGGTGAAGCCGTCAAAAAGATGGACATTTACGCCAACAATGCGTTTAAGCAGGCATTTCAACACGGCGCCCAGGTCATAGCCATGGTCACCGAAGAAGCTGAAGACCCTATTGCATTCCCAGAAAATCAACCAACAGGAAAATATCTTGTCTATCTCGATCCGTTAGACGGATCATCAAATATCGATGTGAACGGTTCCGTCGGATCAATTTTTTCAATCCATAAGCTAAACAATGTAATTTCCTTTCCATCAAACTCTGACCTTTTAAAAAAGGGAATTGAACAAACAGCGGCTGGGTACATCCTATATGGACCAAGTACGATGTTGGTCTATACCTGTGGAAAAGGAGTCCACGGGTTTACCCTTGATCCTGACAGTGAGGAATTTCTATTGTCACACAATGACATAAAAATTCCTACCCGCGGACAAACCTATAGCGTCAACGAAGGCAACTATAAGAAATGGTCCACGCCTACACAACGCTATATCAATTACTTACGCGAGCACATTCCGGACGATAGGAGGTCCTATTCAAGTCGCTATATCGGAGCACTCGTCGCAGATGTACATCGAACACTATTAACCGGAGGTATCTACTTCTATCCAGGCGAAGAGAAAAAGCCTGAAGGGAAAATTCGCCTTCTCTACGAATCATCCCCTATGGGATATGTCGTAGAACAGGCAGAAGGAAAGGCCAGTACAGGCACAGAACGCATTCTCGATATCCTACCCACTGCAATTCACCAACGTACGCCCATCTTTATTGGAAGCTATGATGACGTATCGCTGGCAGAGACATTCATGAGGGATGGAAAGGAGGAAAAAAAGTGAATATTCGCATTCGTGAAATTCTTGGCTATTATCAGGAAGCCAGCCCAGGGATCCTTACCAACCTAGCACGCCTGCTCAACCATGGCACTCTTGGAGGGACTGGAAAACTAGTAATCTTGCCTGTTGACCAAGGTTTTGAACATGGTCCAGCACGAAGCTTTGCTCCTAATCCTCCCGGATACAGTCCTCATTACCATTTTGAATTTGGAATTGCCGCAGGATGCAACGCCTATGCCGCCCCATTGGGTTTTCTGGAAGCTGGAGCAGCAAAGTTTTCTGGCCAAATCCCGCTCATACTCAAACTAAATAACAGTGAGAGCCTCTACTCGAGCAAAGACCCCTGTTCTGCAGTGACAGCCAGCGTCACAGATGCACTACGTCTTGGATGCTCAGCCATCGGTTATACCATTTACCCCGGATCTGCTTTTGCAAAAGATATGTACGAAGACCTTCGCGAAATAGCCAAAGAAGCTAAATCATACGGTCTCCCTGTAGTAGTCTGGTCTTACCCTCGTGGAGCAGGTCTAAGCAAGGAAGGAGAAACAGCCATTGACGTCGTTGCATACGCCGCACAGATTGCAGCGCAACTTGGGGCGCACATCATTAAAGTGAAAATGCCATCGCCTCATATTGAACAGGCTGAGGCAAAAAAAATATACACCACTCACAAAGTTCCACTCGCAACGGCAGCCGAACGAGTTCAACATGTCGTCCAAAGCACGTTTGATGGCAAAAGAATTGTCATCTTTTCCGGAGGAGCAAAAGGAGACGACAAAAAAATATTCGACGAAGTTAGAGCCATTTGCGCAGGAGGAGGATACGGATCAATTATCGGGCGCAACTCCTTTCAACGACCGAAACGTACAGCTCTAAAATTCCTTGATACAATCATGAAAATCTATGCGAGAAAACTAAAGTAAATCCTCACAACGGAAACATCCCATAGAGTTACAACTGCCATCTTCAGTGTGCTTAGTCCACATGATCTACCTCGCAATCATATACAAACGCATGACAGCACACCAAGATGGCTTCCTGACTATAAATTCTCATGGACCCACTGTACAAAGAGCTTTCTCACTCACAAAGAAACACATTCGTACATTTTCTTTGTCCATGTGTAGAGAAAAGTTTTCAAATACTCTGGCAGGCCTCTTGAGTAAAGGCCATGCTAAGCCTAACAAAATCTGATAAAGTAGTAGGTGAGGAGAGAAGTTGTCTTTCAAGTATCGTCACCACCAAACACACCTACAACCGTAAAGGAGAAGAGATGTCAGAAGCAATAAGCTTACCAAAGATTGGCGATCCCGCACCTGATTTTACGGCAATGACAACACATGGAGAAATCACGTTCAGCAATTGGGCTGACAAATCATGGGTCGTACTGTTTTCACACCCTGCTGACTTTACTCCAGTCTGCACAACTGAGCTGGTCGAGTTCGCCAAGCGTAAGGATGATTTTGGAAAACGCAATGTGAAACTGATCGGACTCAGTATCGACAGCATCCATGCCCACCTAGCCTGGACCCAAAATATAAAAGAAAAGCTTAAAGTGGAAATTCCCTACCCTCTGGTAGCTGACCTTAATATGGCAGTTGCCCACAAGTACGGGATGATTCACCCTGGAGCAAGTGCAACAGCAACAGTACGTGCAGTGTTCCTCATTGATCCGAAAAAGACCATTCGGGCGATCATTTACTACCCAATGACCAATGGTCGAAATATTGATGAAATCATACGGTTGATGGATTCACTCCAAACATCTGAAGAGCATGCCTGCGCAACCCCAGTGAATTGGAATCCGGGAGAGCAGGTCATCGTTCCCCCACCAAAAACTGAAAAGGAAGTAGCAGACCGTTTGGCGAGCAACTACGAGAAAACTGATTTCTATTTGTGTAAGAAATCTCTCTAACGCAACAAAAAACTTACAGTTCGCCTTTCTCCCAATTATGGGGGAAAGGCGAACATTCTACCTCTGTTCCCAATGATCAAACCCTGCATTTGTAAATTGGCTGACTGCGCGCGCCGACACAATATAGGCACTATCATCCACGTTTCCTCTCGCGTAATAGACAGCTTGCGCGCTCTTTTGTTCTTTCAGTTCAGCACCCAAAAACAGGGTTATAACTTCACCTGAATCAAGCGTAACCTCAATCTTAAACGTCAGATCTCGCAATCCATCCTTCACAGAGACTGACTCATTCTCAAGGCGGGCTATCGCCATTAGACTCGACAACGCCTGAATCGATTGTTCTACCTTTGCCTCATCTACGACAAATTCTGATGAAGGCTGAACCGAGTCTTCTGCCACCGACCACTGCCCATCTTTTTTCCCAAACACACGTCGTTCTGTATTTGATTTTATCAATAGTCGCGTTACATTGCTGGGATTAAAGTCCATGAGGTTCAGCGCGTGAAAATCATTGAGGCCTCGCTGAAGATTATCCGCCGTAAATGCATCGATCAAAAGAAAGGAGTCATCATCCAATTGCGCATACCGGTTTTGTTCGTCCTCATGGCTCGTCCGTATCGAATCATAGTTGCCGACTCTCAGCGTATATTTCTCCCCACTCTGAAGAGAAAGAGAATACGTATCTACACTCCCAGCTACCCCTAGGCCAGAAACAACAGGATCCGGTGACATAACCAAGATTTCACGTGCCCTCAAATTCAAAAGTTCAGAGACGTGGGATCGTACCCTAGACCCGTCAAACCGAAATCCTTCGGGGAAAACAGACATGTCTTTCAACATCCATTGCTTATCCTCACCCCGCATCAATTCAACAGCCATACCATTTTGCAAAGCCATTGCTAACGACGCAACATCCACAAGGCTTATATCAAAGAGTTTTAATCTCTGCCACTCAGACTTAGATGAAGGAAAGTAGGATTTTACGGGACTACCTTGGGACAAATACACATCACTAGTATCAGCTAGCCGCACATACATTCCACTAAATTTTGACGCCTTTCCGATTACAAAATCAACGACAGGCTGGCTCTGGACAAATACCGTGACCCTGTGACCATTTTCATCATCTACTTCATAAGTGGCATGGTTCTCTGGGTTGCTCGATACCAATTCTGTTGAGGCCAAACTCCCCAGACTCTCTAGTGCGCGCTCAATCATTTCAAGATCCGCAGATCTCCCATCATCAAGAACCCATTGCCCGCTTTCTTTCAATAACTCAAATGCTTCGTTTCCATCAAACACAATTTTATCGACTTTCTCGGACAAAACTGTAGGGACAAGCAGTCGAGTGAGGTTTCGTTCCTGAGGTTTTAATATGGTGATCATCACCAACCCCAGCAGAAGAACGAAAAGAGCGAAGACTATAACGGTTCGTTTCTGCATATGAGAATTTCTTACACTCGCTACAACGTCAATCCACGACGCCGCGCTTCTCGAATACGCCATCGCACAAGACCAAATACGACCAACGCCGCAGGCACACCAAGCATATTAAGGTATTTCATGGCATTGCGAGTTGTATCAGACACCTCATTGAGAGGGGCAACCGTTAGCCCTCGCGTCCGAATCGACAACATCGCATCATCCAGCAGCATCCAATCAAGAAGATTCAAAACAAACGCCTGATTTGAATCAGAGGTATACTTATCATGCAAGATAGAGGATCCCCCAACCACCACAACCCTCGCATGATCAGTTTCCGTCCGGCGTTGTTCGAGAGCCTTACCTAATTCCACTTGTTCACCCGCAGCAACATCACCCTGATCGTCAAAAGCAGTCTTCAGCAATCCCGAGATGGTCGCGACGAGATTCTGTTCGCCTTCGAATTCGATACCACCCGCCCCCCATTCTTGTAGCGGATGGAGTTCAAACGGTTGTTGTCGTATCCAGCTTTTTTCTGACGATGTGACCAACATATCAATGACTGAACCAGAGTCTTGCAACGCAACATTCTCAAGCGGACTCACAAACGGAAAACTAACGCCAATCAACCCACGTGTTAACGGATGCTCTGGATTCAGCCGTCTCGGAACGGGAATATACGGATATGGAACCGGCTGAGCAAGCTGCATAAAACGTCGTTGTTGTGACACATTCACCATCGAGGATTCAACATCAAGCACTAACCCATCTCCAACCCTTACCCCATAACGTTCAAGTAGCAGATCAAGCCCGTGATTCACAGGCTCCTGATTCAGTGTCCTCACGTCAACACTAATCCGGTCAAGAAGAAACGCAGCACCCCTGCCACTCATGATAAACCGATCGATAGTGCGTTGTTCCGCATCACTAAACGGGGTGGACGTTCCCATAACGATGATCCCATCAACAGCGTCTTCGATTTTCTGTTCCTGAGACAGATCAACTTCCCTCACGTTATACAACTCTTCCATTCGCTCATAAGACTGTCTCAACTCTCGTCGCAAATCCGGTCCTCCAGCCCCAGTGATAAATGCAATTTCAGGAGTCTTATGGCGAACCAGTTTACGAATCAGGGACGTCAGATCATACTCAAGGCCTGTCGTATCCTGAACAAGAGGAATCACTTCCTGCTTATCACCATGTCGAAGCATAATTCCCATATAAGCTTGCTTGACCTCCAGTTTGTCTCCCTCGTTGACCTGAATCTGCACTGGTGGAATTCCTAAGGTCAATAGCTCATATTCTTTATCCGTTCGTTCACGGATGGTCCGCCCAAAAATATCCTGGCTGAACTCTTTTTTCTTGGCTTTGTCTTCCTCCGTCTCCTCCTCAACAGGATCGATGAATTGATACCGTAGCATCCCATGAGAGTACGTGGCATATTCATCCAACAGATCTTTAACATACCGAGATGTCGACGAATACGGTGCCGGAAGGTCTGCGGTAAAATATGCACGGATGGAAACAGGGTCTTCAAGGTTTTCCACAGTAGCTCGTGAGGCAGCAGAAAGAGTGTAAAGCCCATCTTCGGTCAGATCAACGCGTGCAAACCAACCAACAGCTAAAATATTCACAAGAATAACGATGCCGATGATGGCCAACCCATAGGTAGTTCGATCAACACGTTTTTTTGTGCTTTGCGATTTTGACGGTGAATCAAGCATGACGACGTTTCAAAGATTCCATGGTGAGAAAGAGTGCGACAATCATCAGGCCAAGATAAAAGATGACATCTCGAGTATCAATCACGCCCCTAGCAATATTCCGGAAGTGGTAGTCGACTGAGAGATATTGAAAAATCGCCCCAAGCTGCTCGGGCAGGAAAAACAGAACTTTGTCCACCATGTAGAGCGCAAAACAGAGGGTGACTCCTATGATAAAAGCCACGATTTGATTTTCCGTCAGGCTTGATGCAAAGAGGCCCACCGCAAGAAAGGCGCCTGCTAGCAAAAGCAGCCCCAAATACCCTCCGATTACAGGCCCCCAGTCAAGCGACCCAATCATGTCTACAGAAATCGGATAGGGAAAGGTCATCGCAAGTGCAACCGCAATCAGGCCAAGTGCCGCAAGAAATTTTCCAAGCACCACTTCAAGGTCCCGTAGAGGCATTGAGCTCAACCATTCAAGTGTGCCAGTTTTCACTTCTTCCGCAATTAACCGCATAGTGATCGCAGGAATAAATATGATGAACAAAATTGGGGTAAATGAAAAGAAGCCACGCAGGGTAGAACGCCCAACCAGAAACAGTGGAGTAAAAAAGAACCAGCCAGACAAAATCAAAAATACGCTGATCACAATATATGCGATGGGAGAATTAAAGTAGCTCCTGAATTCTCGTTTTGCAATGCTTAATGTGCGGCGTACGAATGTCATACGTGAACCTTTGGCCCTCCTCAAGTACCTTGTGTCAGTTTGCGAAACGTTTCTTCCAAACTAACTTGCTCACGGTACATCTCCAACAAAGGCAACCCATTTTGCGCCACAGCCTGAAATAATGCCGGACGCGAGTCACCATCACCCCCAGCATCAACAGAGAACCCAAGCGTTCCATCTCCCTCACTAGGCCGTGAGGTCACGTTTCGAATCTCCGGGACAGAGGCAAGAACCTCACGAATGCGGGTGGCATCAACCTCCCCATCTCCAGGCCCAAAAAGCAGACTAACACGAGAAGCAGTCCCCCTAGACATCAGTGTCTCCAGATCATCATCGGCCATAAGTTTTCCGTCTGATATGATAATGACACGGTCACAAGACGCTTGAACCTCGTAAAGAAGATGCGTCGACAGAATGATTGTTTTCTCCTTTCCAAGTTCCTTGATCAAAGCACGAATTTCAAGAATCTGATTGGGATCAAGGCCAGAGGTTGGTTCATCAAGAAGCAACAGATCAGGATCCCCTACAATCGCTTGCGCAAACCCAACTCGTTGCCGATAGCCTTTTGAAAGCTGTCCAATATCTTTTCCCAAAACCGATGAAATTCCACATCGATCACAGATCGGCCGCAATCTCTCATTCTGCTGAGATGGAGGAATCATGCGAAGCTCAGCGACAAAGTGAAGAAAGTCTATCACCATCATCTCATCATAGAGAGGACAATTTTCTGGCAAATAACCAATCTTCCTGCGTGCCAACAAAGGATCGTCATTCACAGCCACTCCATCGATGATGGCCTGACCTTTGGTCGGCTCTAAATATCCCGCAAGCATACGAAGGGTGCTGGTTTTCCCCGCGCCATTGGGACCGAGAAATCCAACAATTTGACCGATAGGCACAGAAAAAGAGACCCCAACAACCGCCTGGGTTTCCCCAAAACTCTTATAGAGCTCACGTGCCTCAACCATCGACCTTAACATTCGATGCTCCTATACCTCGGTACAATACAGTCCATTTTTAGAGTTTTTCGTGTAGCCAGTCTAACCAATCGTGAGAGAGGAGGAAAACTGCTACTTCCTTGTCTCTCGACCCTCTTTGCTGTCCCACCAAGAGGGGAAAATCCTAGCAAAAACTTTCCCCATGGTCAAACCTAGTAAACACTCCTCCACACTTGTATATAAGGCCCTATGGATTACCAATTGTGTTGTCAAGAAATGCAATAATGTCCTCCCAATATACGCCTCTAACTTCGAAAAACAACCGATGCCCATCTTCGCCAAAGGGAGGGTAGATTTTCAGCTCAACCTCCTTACCTGTTTCCCGTAGTGAGCTCTCAACATCACGGGAGAGTTGAACATGGTTTGCCCGAAGTAGGTCGTTTTCTGAGACATAAATACTGGTAGGGGCTGAAAGAGATGGTGCATTTTCAAGCGCTTGGTGCAAGGCACCTCTTCCAGATGCCGGTGCCAATACCAGAATAGCGTGAACATCATCCGGCCTAGCAATCGCAGCCTGCAGGGTCAACAGACCTCCACGTGAAAATCCCATGATGCCTATGCGACTTGGGTCAATCTTTGCATGGGATCGAAGCATGTCAAGCCCGGCCAAGACCGCATCAAGGTGCCCTACGAGTGGCACAGTCTCTGGCCGTTTCTCAGAACGGGCAAGAAACCCGGCTTCTGCCAAGGCCTGACAGGTTCCTTTCAAATCACCTCCAATTGCCATACCTAGTCCTCCATGATTGTAGAGCACCCCAGGGAATAGGCCCTGGCCAGGTGGACTACACACATAAGAACCATCAGTAAGTTCTACGACCATAACATTAGAAGCATCACCACCATTGTCTATTACAGATCCGCGATCTCCCAAGTCCATGATACTAGACAGAGTAATTTCTGCTCCATGTTCGCTCGAATTCCCGCAAGCACTTAAACTTAAGGCAAGCGCCATGACAAAACCTATGAAAATGAACCTTGCCATCAGGCACACTCCTCAACAAAAATCTACTCGAGCATGTCCATCGTAAAGCATTATGTAGTGCCTATTCATTCATTTTACCCGATAACATTCTAACCCATGGGACGTGCCAGAACGAAGGTTTAACCTATTTGTTCCCTCGTATACGAATGTTGAGCTTCATCCTCCAATGAAGCAATGCGGGCAATATGCGCATGGGACAACCAAAAAACGTTGATTTTAAGACACCACGAGGTGTATCATCTCCGACCATCATAAGTGCTTGAAAAACCAGAAGTATTTCCTAATTTGGAGGTGCCTATGTTAAGTCGAACTGCCCTGAATGGTTTTGGTATTGTCTTATCCTTTCTGGTTCTGCAGGGATGCGCAGGACCATCCGGACTACAAGGTCCTCTAGGGCCCCCTGGCCCCCAAGGAAAACTTGGGATACAGGGCCCCCCAGGACATCAGGGTCCTCACGGGGCGCAAGGTCCCCAAGGCACTTCTGGCCTTTCTGGCTACACTCAAATCGATGTCACCGTGCCCGTTAATGACAAAAACGGATTTAAAGGAAGCTGCCCTGAAGGCAGCAATGTGTTTTCGGCAGGATGGTTTTTTCTGCCCGACGGGTATGTAGTGAGGAATAACAAACCCCTCAACAATTCAACGTGGGGAGGATGGGTTACTTGCACCAATGATAATGGATGCCCACCGGTCAGCTTTGTAGAACTTACACTGATTTGTGCGATCGTCTCCACCGAATAGTTTCTTACTCAACCTAGACTTATAAAGAGCGGGGATACCCCGCTCTTTATAAGTACTACTCCGTTGAAATGTAATCGTTTTCATTTTTACTGAAAACACAAGTACCTGAACGTTACCATCAGAATGTCTGCGCGCACTCCGAAGAGGCCTACACTACTTGTGCCAGTACGCACTGTTTGTTATTCGACACACGGTTCCTTATCGTCGCATATGTTAAGGGTGATGATGGGCCACTACCTGAATTTTGGGAGGAGCAATGACCATTGAGTTCATACGTGAAGTGTTAGGATGGTGTACAGTTATCAACTTCGGCATTCTGCTATGGTGGTTTTTGTGGGTCAGACTAGCCCACGATTGGGTATATCACCTACAAAAGAAGTGGTTCATCAAACAGTTGTCGGAAGAACTCTTTGACGCGTTTAACTATGCAGGCATTGGACTCTTCAAGATAAGCATCATCCTGTTCAATCTTGTCCCTTATGTAGCATTGAGTATTGTCGAATGACCGTCAGTGATCGAACATGACGCTGCTGATCATATAGGCACATACGTTCACCAAAGGATGGAATCATGAACAATAGGTATATCGTCATTTCAGCTGCCATCTTTGGTACAGTCGCATTGATCCACCTTATTCGTGCATCAATGGGATGGGCCGTATCAATCAACGCGTGGTCGTTTCCAGTGTGGGCGTCTTGGGTTACTGTTGTTGTCGCAGGAAGTCTTTCCATTTTTGGATTCCGTAGTCTCAAAAGCTCGACCCGGCCTCTAACTACTCCGCCTGTAGAATAAAAACGCTGGCAATGGCAATAGTACGTTCAACTTTTGGAGCGTGTTTCCTCAGCAAAACGCAAAAAAATAAATGGGCGAAACAAATACATATTGGTCGGCATATATACATAAAGATTACCAGCAAACATACTGTAGATATAAAGAACATCTTTTGTGCCGGAGTTTTCCTGTTCTCAAGCACATTTGCAAGCACCATACTCGCACAGTCTACTAATGCTGGTGACGTCTGGCTTCTGTCTACTCCACGAAGTTTTGACAACTGTGTCATCAAAGCAATGAAGGATACACAGAGCAACGACACGGCTGACGCCATACTTCACTCATGCCAAAATCAGTTTCCTCTTAACCTGAGAAACAAAAAAACACAAACACCTTCTTCTCTAGCATCTGCGGCCCCGGACAAGCTGCCTCTTGGGAAATCCAAATCATATGGAGCCGTAGGGGGAAGTGTTGTGGAATCAGCAGGTGGAAATCATAACACTGGTTTTGCTGGTAACATGAAATTTGGATATCGCTTCAGACCCCGTTTTGCCTTAGAACTCGATATTCTTCTATTAAATGACATTAATACTTCGGATGCCTTTGATAAAGGAGGGGTAGTCTCCATGAACGGTAAGGTCTACTTGCACAACAACCTAGCCGTGGGAAAGATACGCCCTTATATACTCGCTGGAGCAGGATGGGGGGAATTGATCGGGACCCACCGCGTTACCGAGCAGAATGGTCTGATGATTCGCATTGGCGGTGGAGTAGATTTTGTTGTAGCCGACACCATCAGCCTTTATGTAGAAACATCATACTATAGGGGAGCGGGAACAATTAATCGCGGACGAGCCGCAGTCGCTAGTAATCAATTACACCTTATCCCTGTGACGATAGGGGTACAGTTCATGTTGTAGTAAAACATTGACCACCGCGAAAACACTGCATCTCAAATATTGCTTACGGGACAGTGCCTGTTTTCTATTCAACTTACCCGCATACACAGTCCGAAGCATTCTGTAACTATGTCCTCCTCAATTTTCATATAATACCTTCACTTCACTAACACCCACACTCGCTAGAGACAGATATAACTGAGTGAATGCACCAAAAACGACATACGCTCAAAGCTTTATACTTCATTGCTTCTCCTTACTTTCCCAAAGGCTACAAAGACATCATGTGCTACCATTGACACCCACACTAGAGAAGCGTAGGCTAGAAGTAGGGTAGGTCATGACCGAAAAGTCGCAAAGGCGATAGACAGCGTGCACCTGTCTGAAAGCCTTGGGATCTGAAGAAAGGAGGGCTTCATTGGATAACGAGCTTAGTCCGCCGGATCATTTAGGCCCGTCTGCGGTGCAATGGTTTCTGTGCCGTACTTGGGCGTGAGCGCTGCCTCCTACCAGCTTGGATGACAATAACAGTGGGTGCCTGAAGCACCTGTTCAGTAGGAACGGACAACGAGATTCAGATCCAAGCGCCTTCACAGAGTAGGACTTTCAAGGGGTATTTCGCAGTTGCCGACGTTCAAGAGCAGCAAATGCAGTCACCTGACTGATAGGCGGGATGCGGTCCCAGATCAATATCAAAACACTGGCATCCTAAGTGCCAGCAAGCGGGCTGTCTTCTTCCTTGGAGATAGCCCGTTTGTTGTTTGTACCTAGTTTTAACAATACAGCCCTTTTTCTCGCCACCCCCCCTAAGGTGTTAGATGGATACTCTCATCTAATGGTGGAGAAGACCCATGAGTAAAAAAATATAATCCGTATTTCTTGGTCCCGGCTTCAATCGCTACTGAGAGGAGGTGTACAGTGAGATGGATTTGGTGTGCTTTAGCCTGCGCGCTCTGTGTATGTTTAGCAACAACTCTTAGTTTTGCACAAGACCATGACCGTTCAATGTTTTCTATAGACACACAAAACCCCCTAACGCCTGATAGGAAGTTCGTTTTACCTGTAAGTAAAAATGACAATGGTCTCGATATTGACGTCAATATGCTCATGGCAATGAACGCCATTCAGATCCAACATGAGCCGTCCAAAAATGAGACGCACACCGGCATTTCCCGCGAAGAACCCACTCGAGAAAAAAGAGAAAATCCTGTTATGTCAATAGCCAAAGGCACAGTATGGGGTGGTTTGGGCGGATTAATACTCGGCACAGCCATTGCGGCAGCAGTGCCTGGAGCTGCTGCATGCGAATTAGTTCGCTGGCTTTTTGTTGGCGGAACCGCTGCTGGTTTGGGATACGGCATCCACGATGTCACAAGTCATCCATAGACAAAAGCTGGATTGATACAGATAGATACAAATGACTAGCACTCTACATTCCTTTGGTAAGCCTTTCCAGAACTGAAACACAGCCAACAGGTAATCAAAGTACGAGCTTGACTATTTTTGGCTTTGCCTGTTAAGCAATTTACACCACAACATCACCCATGATAAAAAACATGTGAGAGTTTCATTCAGCCTCTACCTCAAAAATGTTTTCACTCCTTGCCTTATCATATGTACTGCGGACTATGCCGCGTCTCGACCTGATCGTAAGAGGAGAGTCAATCATTTGTGCCGTGTGAGAGTGATATACGGTTGTCAACTTCACCATTGTGCTATGCGAATCTTGATGACTACGTCATCCCATGATTTTATCTACTCATGAAAAAAAATCAAACCATATCACACAGGTAAAATAGACCAATGCTTTCGTCAAATCATATATTTGTATTACAATTATGACGTTTAGCAAGAGGAAGCAATTGTGCAAAACATAGGATCAAATGTCCCTCCCCATCGGGAAAAAGGTGTAGCATGAATATTGGCTGCGTATACACAGTTGATCCGTACCATAGCGTACAAAAGCCCCTCAATATGGCAACGCTAATTCCATTTGGCCTTGCGATGATTATTACCGTGCTTCAAAAAGCAGGACACAACGTAGAGCTTTTTGTGGTAACACCAGAAACGCCATTGGACAAATACATCGGTCGCTACGTCAAAGATCACCATCCATCGTTATTCTGTTTCACCGCAGTATCAACCCAATACTGGCAAGTAAAAAACGTTGTTCAGTATCTTGCTACGCTAGATAAAAACATTTTTTGTCTGCTTGGCGGTCACCATGCGTCGTTAAACGCAGACGAGGTCATCAATGACGGGACCTTTGACGCAATATGTATCGGGGAAGGCGAAAACGCTGTCGTAGAACTAGCAGATGCCATCAACAATACCATGCCTGTCCATAACATCAGCAGCATATGGGTGAGGAACCGCGAAACAGGCCAAGTCACCAAAAATCCTACAAATGACTTTGATGGGGATCTCGATGGATTACCTTACATTAACAGAACGATATGGGATAAATGGATTGAACTACCCAACGAGTACCCATCGCTCTTGCTAGGAAGAGGATGTCCGTTTAAGTGCACCTACTGCTCTAATCACGCCATGGAGAAGTTGTCCGGAGGAAAATATGTTCGTTTTCGGTCGCCTGACAGTATTCATGGGGAAATCAATTACATACTGGAAAATTATCCAGCCGTTGAAAGAATCTTTCTCGAGGTAGAAACCTTTGGGGCCAATCGCCCAGCTTCCTACCGTATCTTTGATGCCCTGGCCGACTACAATAAACACTTGCAAAGCCCAATACAGTTTGGAGTCAACCTTGCCCTGACATCCCATTTCATGGAAACCAATGAACGTATAACAGAGCTGTTTGAGAAGGCACACGCTGCAAATTTAGCCATCATTCATATTGGATTGGAAAGTGGATCAGAAAGAATGCGGAAAGAGATTCTTTTACGTCCCAAATATACAAATAACGAATTAGTCGAATTTTGCAAAGTGGCAAAACAATACAATGTGCGCGTAATTTTCTACGTACTTCTTGGGCTTCCAGGAGAAACGCTTGAAGACTACAACGAAACTGTAAAAGCGGCTCGCAATGCCCAACCAGACAATTGCTATGTTGCGATATTTTTCCCTTACCTTGGCACCGACTTAGCAACTATGGCAATCAATCTTGGTCTGGTCACTCATGAAGAGTTGACTCCAACGGGAGCAACCAAAGCAGAACGAGGATTGGCTCTATTAGATTTGGACGGATTTTCCAGTCGAAGAATTCGGTTTGAATCTATTGTTTTCTGGTGGCGCGTATACAAAGGGCATTGGCCTCTCCTCAAAATTTTGGCGAAGATGGCAGGATCTTTTTTACGAGCATACCCAAAATTGTACTCGCTATACATCAGCACTATCTGGTTGTTTCCGTCATATGCAAGCTCATTAGCGTCTCGCTTAAACCAATCGTTGCCCCAGCTTGACTCCTCCCCTCTTTTCGGCTCGCACAAACCTTCGGCAGACAAACCGCTGGAGATATACCAAGAGAAAGAAACGTTCCCTCTCCGGAAGAACGACATTTAACCCGCCGTACCATTTGCCCTTGTCCATCACCTGCAAGGCGTATTGTCTTGATAGCAAGTCAGTTTTCTGATCTCTAGTCTAGGAAGTAGTCCCACAGTTAGTCATACAGTGAAGCCACGTTGTCGGACGACCCATTCTAATAGGGGGTAGATGATGTGTTCCACACCCTCGTCTCCATTATTTGAAAAAAACCCCCGTCTGTGAAGATTGGTTTGCATATTAGAAATATCGGGTGGCAATACTCCGCACGCCCCTCCCACGGAGTACTGATTGGCGCCTATGGTGCAAAGGCCGCCGCTACCGCCAAGTCAGAGGTCATCGTCACCTGACATACCGGACTGATCCCAGCGCAGCCTCCTCCAGACCACCCGGCAAACCTCGACCCCTCTGCAGGACGTGCGGCCAGCGTCACCCGAACACTCTGCTCATGGACCTCGGAACAATCTCCACCACAATCAATCCCTATCGGCGTGGACGTCACCGTCCCCGTCCCTGAGCCAGTCGTGATCACCGTAAGCGTCGGGAGCGGAATAGTGTTGGGACTCCCGCTTGGCTCCTGTAGTGACACCTGAGGTAAAAAGGTCGCCGTCACCGTCAAGTTGGTGGTCATCGCCACCTGACATACCGGACTGGTCCCAGCGCAGCCTCCCCCAGACCACCCCACAAACGTCGACCCCTCTGCAGGACGTGCGGCCAACGTCACCCCCGCACCCTGCTCATAAATCCCGGAACACTCCTCTCCACAATCAATCCCTGACGGCCCAGATGTCACCGTCCCCGTCCCTGAGCCAGCCGTGCTCACCGCAAGCGTCTGGAATGGAAGAGTGTTGGTATTTCTGCTTGGCTCCTGTGATGAAAACGTCGTCGTTTGAGTGTCAGTGCTCGGACGCAGTGTCAAAGTATACGATCCCAGACCCTCCGTCGGTAAGACCACCACCGCCACCAACATCTCATCTTCAAATGCGATCGTACATACCTCCGGTGACGTCGGACTCTCGCAAATCTCCACCGTATTTCCCGTCTCTACATCCAAAATCACCAAGTCAAAGTCAGCTAAGAAATCATCTGATATCAGCGTGAGATCCAACGTTAACGCCTCCTTCATCAGGAGACGATACCCATCGACATCATCAGTGGTCGACAACAACCCTGACAATGCGACACACGTGCCTGCCCGTACGGATCCCGCACCCTGGGGCGCCTCCGCTGAAGTCGGTTCACTCTCACTCCGCCACACTTCTTTACGGCACCCTCGATCAGGCACTATCTGTGCAACCTCATTGTTCGCCACATTCACATCACCATCAACTTCCACCCGTACAATGAAAAATCGTCCCGCCATCGCTGGCAAGGCCACCAACTTACGCTTTACTTTGACAGGTGTCCCCGCTCTAAAGATGTCTCCAGTCAGCGTATCTTGATGCAACAATTGATCATCACTCCCAACCACAGCATCTCCAGAACGCCAGTACACAATCACAACGCGATCAGTTGCCGCCAGTGCCGCACCTTGATTCGAAAGCTGGAGCTTCAACATCACTTTATCTCCCGATGCCTCTGTTTTCTGGACAAATTTAGTCACTGTAACCGTCAAATCCGGAGGATTCTCCGATGGGGTCTGCGTCATCCCAACAGACGCGCTCATAAGCAATAGCCCGACGCCCATCACCCCCACACCTATAGCATCCCGCAAGAAGTCACTATGCCGCATCGTCTGCCTCCGTTTTTTCATTCCACGGCTCCAGAGAGAGCCCTCGCGCCTCATTGTTCAATCTCCAATGGGGTTGAGGTTGGGATGGGGGAGGTACCGGATCTGTCTCTTGAGGGCCTGACCCCTTCTGGGATCGGCCCCTTCCCCGCACTGCAATCCCAACCTGCTTGAAGTGCGGAGGACGTGCCGTTGATCGCCGAATTCAATCGACGGCTTCAACCTCTACTGGACAAGAAACAACAAAAAACCCGCCATTTAAGCGGGTTTTTTGGTACTACTTGGTCTATATCGGACGTTACTGGAAGATGGAATGGTGGAGGGTATGGAAATCGCATACTCAACGCATGTCATTGATATAACTACCTATTTCAACTGTAATCTTTTTGACATACCCCGACTTTTACCCCCATTTCACAGCGCAACTCCGTAAATCAAACCATCATCAGCCGCCTAGAATGTATCGCAAAGCAAGCCCTGTTACCCATATAGCAAGCGCAGAGAAACACGCCATATCGAAACATGGAGCTGGGGCGTATACATACTACGTCATCGCAATGAGGACGCATGTCGCGGAGCAGCCCAATTTAATCCAATGACCGTACGTATGATGGCGACGTCTGCACTTAGCCCTTCTGAATTTTGGTAATTTTTGACCCCTCCAAGCTCAAGTCGTACATCAAACCTTTGGTCGAGAGGATGAACCCAATAATTGGCTCTTGCATCGTCTCGGTTCCCAGGTGTTCCCCAACCCCGAGCGTCGCGATGGCGACGCTCGCATCCACTCCCACTTCCCACCCGCGGCTGTTGGTAAAGCCCTGTAGCACGGCCTTATTCATGAAGAGAATGATGTGCGTTTTGACCTGCGCCCCCAGCTGAAACCCTACCGATGCAGCTACAGTATTATAATACGCTACAGGTTCACCATTGATCAGAAGAGACCCTTCTCCATACTCTCCCCCCGCAATAAACCCAGCCTTAATGACTTTGGGAAACACCAAAATTCCGGCCGCCTGTTCCGCCAGTTTCTTCCCCGCAGGGCTATCTGCATAAAAGGTCGCGATGGCTTCGGTGACCCGTGCGTCAATTTCTGCCTTCGATGCGGCAAACACTCCACTTGGTATCAATAGCCCCCCAACAATCGCCGCCCAGACAAGCACCCAATAATGTAGTCTCATCGCAGCCCTCCTCCTCTTAAATACAAAAAGACAAATCCACAAAAGAAACTCCTGCAGAGAGGACAATCAGTATGAAAAGTAACGCCCCACACTTATTCCGCATCAATACACATATGTCTGTACGCATAAGAACACCTCGCTTATAAAGGGTGGAGCAAACACGAAAAATAGTGCTTCCCCCGGCATGAACAAAAACGCTACTCCTACAAGTACCGCAATGCCGGCAAGAATACAGCCAATCCAGTACAACACATTTCCAAGGCGTTTAAACATGTTCAGGCGTTAACCTTCTGTGTGTTCAGCATACTGCGCGTTCATGCCACCTTCCAGTCTCGTCTGAACCAAGGCAAGCAAGATCAATCAAGGAATCATTTTGAACGCCTGCTAGGACGCTGGGAACCACACGAACAGCATCAGGTACACCAGATATGCGGTGATCATAGTGCCCGAGAAAGTCCAGATGAGAATGGTCCCCAATAATCTATGGCGGGAGACAACGGCCACCATGGCACTGCCCCCCGTCCCGTTGTGCAGACGGATTAAGCCAGAGTACAAATTGTGCACGCCCAACCCAATGGTGGTCACGGCCAGTGCCATGTGAACCATGAAAATGGGCATATAGATGAACCAGTATTGGTCCGAGGTGCCCCCAAACGACTCGCGCCCGAATAACACTTGCTTGCTGATATAGGCCACGAGCCAGATGCCGACGATGGAACAGGCGATAATCATCCGCCTCGAATGCGTGGTCACATCGCGCTGCTTTGCCGATCGCACCCCGGTCAGGGCAATCAGATACGCGCTGGTGATGCTGATGAGTACCACATACCACAGGATACTTTTCATATAAACAACGCAATCAACATGGCGGGTTGGTGAATGTGACCGTCCCCCAATTGTTGATCTACCGTGAGAGCCAGTTTCGTCCTCCTGTTTGTGCTCGAATCCTATGATCCCAGTTTGACCTTAATATTCGAGATCGAGAGGGAGCGACTCCTCTAGTTTTCTGAATCTCATTGCCTGCTGAATGCCTTCTTTTCCTTTCACGGGTGGCACGTGGCAAAGTTTCTGGTACGCCGCATCAGTGAGACTTTCAAGGCGCTCGCGTGCATCGCGACAGCTCTTAACCAACGGGTCAAGCTCTGCACGGATAGCGGTAGGCGTAGGGCGATCGTCATAGAAGGCTTTGTACTGCGAATACGATTCGAGGATAGTCGTCACTTGCGTAAGCATGCGTTTCGCATCTCTGTGGCGCGGCGAACGTTCGAGTATGTCACAAAGCTCCTCCCTAGTCTTAGCTGATAGACGGACAGGCGTAATATATTCTGCCGTCCGCCACTGACTGGTAGGCTTTGGTCTTCGCATACTCCTTTCGCCAGGGTCTCCACCACACGCTACCACAGGAATACACACGGAGCAAAGAGATAGCACGAAGTGCCTTGACGTTAGCTCGTTCAAATGAGAATTACCCTTCACGGTCCGTTGGAACCATGTGCTTCTCTGGCTTCACGCGGTGACGATCCTCACGAATCCGCCTTGACTCCGTCACGCTAAACCATTAATTTTGTT
>DCWI01000030.1 GCA_002328825.1 Nitrospiraceae bacterium UBA2166
CTCTCCCTCACCAATCGTATGACAGGATCGACAATCATAGGCATCGACCAAGACTTCTCCTGCTGCAATGTTGGCACCCCCGTGTTGAGTAATAACAGCTGCAACATCAGGTGATGTTGCAGTGGACATAAGAAACGCGGCAATGTCCGCAGCTTCTTGAGGGTTTTTCCATGGAAATTGCGGCATCGGTGTCTCAGGATAAATCGATCGTGGTTCATATACAAATTCTGAAAGATGTTCTTCTGTTCGGCGTAACCCAACCTCAGTAAGAGTTGGCCCAACTCGTCCACCAGCCAACAGCTTAGAACCATCTGCTTGTGCTTCATACAGAGCCTCATGATCGATGATATGACAATTTACGCAGAGACTCTTCTTATACAGCTCTACTCCCTTCACTGGGTCTCCAACTAGCGGCTGTTCTTCCTCTGCAAACCCAATAGCTCCTCCTAGAAACATGCCGCTCAAGAACACAGCGACCCCTACATACCATGCTCCTATCCCCCATCTAGAATCGTGTTCCCGTTGCTTCATTGCCACCTCCTATACCAAAGGATTTATGATGCATTGCTTGTATGCCCAATTGTAAAACACCAACTGCAACTCACGCACCGTATAATAGCAAACTCGCTTGGCCAAAGGGATAAAAAAAGGGGGAGAAGACTTCTTCTCCCCCCCCTCTTTTTGTAGTACTCAGCTGAAACAGGAAACGCGATCTACATGGCACCCGCAACCGGACCAGCCGGTAGAATCTTCTTGGCACCTGGTTTCCACTTCTTCCCTTTGCTAAAAGCCGCGATATAGTTCGCAAGATCTACCGAGGCTTGAGTGTTTTGATCAATCCATTGACCTTTGTTAAACGCCGATATGCACATGTTGTTCATAGCGGGAAGGTTCACCATGAACCCACGACGCGGGCCACGTGGTTTAGGAAAACTTACCGCAGCTCCCTTCAGGGTCGGAATCGATAACTTCGGACGAAACACAAACCCTCCAGGCTTAATAACTTCAGTTGTAGCTGCCCCCCCAATTGATCCGCCTCCTTCATGACAACTTGCACAACTTTGTCCTGCAGGCCCATTACCAAGCGTTGGATCATGATACAGCTTCTTTCCACGCTCCAAAGAAGCTTCCATGGTATCTGGGGCACTATTCTGCATTGCCTTCATTAGCTTCGCCACCTCTGCATCCGACAGATATGGATCCGCCATTTTTCTGATGTCGATGGGTTTAGCATTAGCTAATTTCGCTTCCATAGAATCGGCCCCGATTCCTTTACCGGCACCAGCTGTTGTACCTCCACCTGCACATGATGCAAAAGCAAACAGAGGTATGGCTAAGAGACTGATATATCGTTTCATTGTCATCCTCCCATTTTCGGAGATCCTCACGAACCTCATACCATTACCACATCTTTGCTTATGGCAGGGGTGGCTTACCACCCGGCTCATACCGTTTTCCCTTGCTCAAACTGGAAACATAAGACTCAAGATCAATAGCCTGATGAGAATTTCTGTTTAATGGCTTCCCTTTTAAAAAGGTCATCAGGCACATATTGTTCATACCAGCAAGATCTGTCACTACCTTCATCGGACCTCTCACAGCTGGGAAATGCGCAGCCGCACCCTTCAGGGTGGGAATGGCAACCTTCATGGTCTGCCCCTTCCATTTCATCTCTGTCGCACCCCCTACAGATCCACCGCCTTCATGACAGCTCGCACAACTCTGCCCGGTAGTATTGTGCCCCAATTTCGTATCATTAAACATTTTTTTACCCGCATTAACAGAGTCTCGCAGTGTCACGATGTCCATATCAGCCATGGTACCCATCCCGACCATACCAGTCTCCGGTGTCAATAACTTTATCCCCGGAGTGGATGCCGCTCCAACGTACGTAACCATACCGAATAATACCGCGACGCTCCCCAAAAGCAAAACAAATTTTGCTATTTTCATCGCATTCCCCCTTAAAAGGTTGGTAGATTACATCGCCCCTGGTACTGGAGTCGGGACGACCTTCTTTCCGCCTGGTTTATACCGCTTTCCTTTGCTCAGAGAGGCTACATAGTTCTGGAGATCTACAGCTGGCCTCATGTTCTTGTTCAACGGCAATCCCTTCATGAAGGTCATAATACACATGTTGTTCATGTCCCCAAGATCAGCAATGCGCTTCATCGGACCTCGGATAGCGGGAAAGTTCACCGCAGCGCCTTTGAGAGTCGGAATGGCAACCAGCATTTTCATGCCTTTCCAATTCATTTCCGCAGCACCACCAACTGAGCCACCTCCGCTGTGACAAGTCGCACACGATTGACCCGTCTCATTCTTGCCCAACTTAGGGTTATTAAACATCTTGTCCCCTCGCATTAACGAGGCTTCAAAGGTGTCGGGCTTCATCTTCATCATCATCTCTTTCATCTTCATGACTTTCTCTTTCGGGATATAAGGGTCTGGCATCGCCCCTTTCATGCCCTCTCCAGCTATCGCGTACAGCGACATCCCGAAGAATGCAACTGCAACCACAGCACTAGTCCAAATAATTCTCTTGCTCATTAGTGGACGCCCTCCCTTCATTAGTAGATTAAACACAACTTCGTCTCATTGCACGCAGATCAAGACTGCCTTCATGCGGTCATCATCGGTAATGTAGCGCACAAAAGTACCACACGAAATTCAGGCTTGTCAAGAAATGAATACCCTTTTGATGGATTAGAAAATGCCTTTAAAATAGGAGTTTTGATCATCTACATCAGCTAACCAATAGCGCGTTGATCAATTAGTAAGTATCCACAAAAGCTGCTAATTCGAGCAACGACACAGCTTTGCATGTCTGTGGCGTTTCGTTTATCATCAGATTTCTTTTCTTTGGGAAAAAAGATGCAAATTCCCCTTTCACAATCCCATTTTACTTGGATACAACCAAGTTGAGCACAATTCCGTTAAAAAACACAGATACACGCACCGCCATTGTCCCACATAGTCCGCTTCAGCAATATCTTGCGGAAGTACGTCGATATCCTCTTTTGACTAAGGAAAAGGAGACAGAGCTCCTCAAAGAATATCGTGAATTCGGAAACCGCGACTCAGGTATTCAGCTAATACTCTCAAACTTGCGCTTGGTTGTCTCAATCGCCGGTCCATATACCCGACCGGGAATGGAACACCTTGACCTTATACAAGAAGGGAATATTGGACTACTACAAGCCCTCAAACGATATGATCCTGCAAAGGGAACACGTTTTGGATCTTACGCAGCATGGTGGATTAAGGCCTATATATTACGATACGTCGTAGCAAACTTTCGATTAGTCAAACTTGGAACAACTCAGGATCAGCGAAAGCTATTCTATAACTTGAAGAAAGAGAGGCAAAAGATTGAATCACAAGGATTTATTCCAAACGCAAAACTTCTCGCTGACCGCTTGAGCGTGCGGGAAAGAGACGTCTGGCAAATGGAGCAACGTCTTGGAAATAGGGAAATCCCATTGCACCAACCACTCGGAGAGGACTCAAACCAGACACTCCTCGACATCATCCCTCACTCAGAGCAGAGCATCGACAATAAACTTGCGGAAAAGGAACTCAAGGAACTATTTCGGAAAACGTTAGGCGCGTTTACTGAAACACTTAACGAGCGCGAGCGATTTTTCATGACACACCGCATTCTTTCCGAATCGCCAATTACGCTGGAAGAACTAGGCAAACGATTTGGGGTGACAAAAGAAAGAAGTCGCCAATTACAAAATAGAATTATCGAAAAACTCCGCGATTTTGCAAAAGACAGAATTAAGGACTTTGAACAACTCAGGTTTTAACATTTTTCCCTCACATCTCCCTCACACAATACTGCATTACCACTCCGCCCAGCAGATGATTCTTGAGGACCGAAATAAATCGCTCCACTCTCAATGTCCTCTTTCATCTGTTGCACCCCAAAATACATGAACTTTAATTCGTCAGGACAATCTCGACACAACAACAAACCCCGCCGATCGGTTCTGTAATGCCACTGATCATGTTGAATTGTTTCAAAAAAATTCACTTCCCCTATGTTGAGATGAATCCCGCAAAATTTTAGCAACCGTTTCATTTCACGCCTTGGATCATGAAAATAGTCATCATAGAACGTCACGAACATTGGCATCCCAACGCTATACCGAAATGCAGCGTCCATATATTGTTTCCAAAGAAGCATGCCAAACTGAGTTGACCACCCATGCCGAATTGCAAGGGACTGGGCAACATCCACAGGGTTCCTAATCACCAACACGAGTCGCAATGAGCCGACCACATATTTCCAAAACGGCAACGTAAGCGTCGTCCTCGGATCTTTCCATCCCCATTGCACTGCTTCACGACCCCCATATGCCCTACGAAGGATAGCTGCCGCTTCTTCGCGAAAAGCGGGCATGTCAGAAGCAGATTCCCAACCTTTCTTCCATTGAGGAGGCTCCATCCAACTGCCGCCATTGGTGGCCAAAAGACGATCATTGAGATCCATAATTTCCCGATTTTCCCAAAAACCTAAAGGATTGTCGGCTTGGGGATCTAAAAACTGCGCTGGATCACCAAGATCAAGTCCAGCAAGGTTGAGAAGACGGGCGACCATCGATGTTCCACTACGATGCATCCCAATAATGCAGATTGCAACGCCATCACTAGATATCATACGTTAACACCCATGTTAGCTAGAAACATCAGTTATCTTTTCCCCGCCTCATACGGCTCAAGCTTCTCTTTCACTCGCATGGAAATTCTGGTCTCCATATATGCTAGACCAACAAAACGCTTGGCACTATGTACTTGAAATACAAGAAGGTCTTTTCGTTTATCAAGCATACGGACATGGGTACCAAGCTTTTCCGTTACTCCACAGCTTAAAATATAGTTTCCTGCATGAAACTGCGTAAGGATCGAAAAATCGATGGTCACAATTGTCCCTGCACACTGAGGCTCTATAGGAAAATCGGCATTGTCGGTGCTGATACCGTAGACCGCAACACCAACAGGAGTATGGATTGCTATCCCCACACTTGGTGTTTTGATGTCGCGATGAAACGCAATAGTTAGCGTAACCGTAACCCAATTTCCTCGCTGTACAGCGCGAGATGGCATATGCTGATGATCGTAAAGCTCCACCTCAATAACCTCTGCATCGCGCGAACCAAAACGATATTCCTCTCCTTTTGATGATGGTTGAAATCCAACATCTTCTAAACCACGCTCACCATCATCAAGCCAATATGCACGTGATCCTTGGGTTAACTTTAAACGTTCTACATATTCTTCTTCTCGTCGAGCAAGCAAATCTCGATAAGCGTGAAAAACATTTACCGGAGGACCTGCTGTAAGCGTCATTCCATGATCAAGCAAAATGGCTTCGTCACACACGGTTTGTATAACCTGCGCACTGTGTGAAGCCAACACGATCGTTTTTCCATCTTTTTTTGCCTGTTCCAGACGCCGAAAACATCGACGCTGAAACATGCTATCGCCAACCTGAAGTGCCTCGTCGAGGATAAAGATATCAGCATCAACATTTGCAGCAATGGCAAATGCCAATCTGATATACATACCAGACGAGTAAGTTTTGACCGGCTGATCAAGAAATGATCCAATCTCCGCAAAATCTACAATCAGATCAAAGCGCTGCTCCATTTCAGCACGATCAATGCCAAGGACCGCACCGTTTAGGTACACATTATCGCGTCCCGTAAACTCAGGATCAAAACCTGCTCCTAAAGCTAACAATGCCGCGATTCTTCCCTGAAGTTGTATGGTCCCTGCTGTAGGCTGAAGAATACCCGCGAGGACCTGAAGCAACGTACTTTTTCCTGCTCCGTTTTGCCCAACCAAACCAACGATTTTTCCTGGTTCGATTTCGAAGGAAACATCTCGTAACGCCCAATATTCTTCATGATAGCTTCGGCGTCGAATCGAAAATACTTCCCGCAATCGATCCACTGGTCGCCGATAAATGTTGTAGGCTTTTGATAAATTGTGCACGGAAACCGCGTTCATCTGATTCTCACAGCACACACTACAACGCTCACAGGGTTTTTTTGATTACAAAACATCAGCAAACGCAGACTTGGATCGCATAAAAAAAAGATACCCTGCTGCAGCAACCATCACCATGACACATGTCAATATGACTAATCCCCCAAGGTCTGGAACAGTCCCCTCAATGATTACGAGACGATAATCTTGGACAAGATGGGCCATAGGATTAATGATGAGCAATATCTTCAACGATTCTGGAACCAACTCGGCAGGATAAATAATTGGCGTGAGGAACATCCACATCTGAGTACCTAAGCCAATTGCATGGCCTGTATCACGCAAAAATACCCCAAGACACGCAATGGTCCACGCTAATCCAATTGTAAACAAAAGCTGAAGACACACCAACAGCGGAACGAACACAACCGTCCATGTTAGCGGCGTGAAAAACACGCCAACTGCACCTAGCAACAATAGCAAGCCAATCCCAAGTTGAATCATTCCAGAAAGTACTACTGATAAAGGCAGGATTTCTACCGGGAAAATGACACGTTGCACAAAATGTGCATTTTCTCGTATCAACATCGCTGATCGATTTAGCGCATCACTGAATGCAAGCCACGGAATCATGCCACACAGAAAGTAGACGACAAAATCAGCACTTCGACCTCCTCCAAAACGAACTTTGAGAATCGTCGAGAAAACAAATGTAAAAATAAGGATAATGCAAAGCGGCGTGATGACTGACCAAGTAAACCCCATTGCTGTCCCTTTGTATTTTCCAATGAAGTCTTTATACACAAAGTCAGAAATAAGACTTCGCGCACGAGGGAGAGAGGTCAGGAATGTAAAGTTAGGCAAAGGATGTTTCCTAGCTTGTGTCCATCTGCATTACATTTCAAAAGAGTAACCGGATAAAAAATCATAGGATGCCATCTTGGCACGGACATGCTCTATATTGCTCTGACTCCAAGCAATATGACGGCGACTCTTGTTTGGGGAAGAAAATATAATCTTGGAACATGCTGTCGTATAGTCGTCTGGACAATTGATCCCTAAAAACCGACACATAGACTGCAACCACGGAATCGGGTTTTCAATCATTGCTTCGTGAGGAATATCAAGCAGGTTGTCGTCCGTTACTTGTTGTTTAATATCTGCTACGGTCTGACACAACATGAAATGCTCATCAATAAGAGTTTGAAGATCTACCGGCCCGCGCCGCAATCGTTTCAAGTACTTCGTCGCAATATTGTCGTAGGGGTTACGAATAACATGGAACAATTTTACAGGAAGACCAAGCAGCTCCTCCAATTTCCACAGAAGCTTTGGATCCGCACTCATACGCACAGTAGCTTGCTGCCCCTTCTTATCTCCAATCACACGAAGCGTGGTGAAGCGCCCTTGCCATTGACCTGAGACACAGTACGAATGACCTCCACGAGTCCTCCCTCGTTTTACACTTTCCTGAGAGTTGAGAAGAATCATCTCAAAGAGATGCTGCTTTTCAACATCACCCTGCACATATTTTAGAGCATCGAGCTGATCGGAAATAATCACGTTTGGATGAGCATCAAGCAATGCTCCAATAAGCGAATGGCCACTTCTCGCATATCCAACAAACATACAATAGGCAGCGATATCATCAAAGATAGTTAAATTCTCCATCTTATATGCGCAACACATTGACCGATGCTTTGCATCGATCTAATCCAAAAGCAGCAAAGTGTAATCGAAACAATTCTATTGCCATCCCATAGCCTTAATCATAGGAATAGCCGTTTAAAAAACTAAACGGCTTCATTTTCCTACAAACTATTTCAATGTCTTCTGGTGACCATTCAATATCATTACGAGTTTTGTGCGGAGATCGAAACACAATCTGTGCACACTGTTCAGCATAGTCTGCCGAACACTTAATCCCCAAAAACTCACACACAACATGCAACCATTGAACTGGATTATCAATCATCGCTTCATGATGAATTTCAAGGTACTCTTCCTCACTCAATTGACACCGTGCATCAGAGACAGTTTGACATTGGGAAAAGTGTTGTTCAATGACTTGCCTAAGAGTTACGGGTCCTCGTTGTAAACGTCGGCAATATTTGGTGGCAATATTGTCATAAGGATTTCTCACAACATGAAATATCTTTAGAGGAAGCCTGACAGTCGTACGTAAAATTTCAAGCAATTCGGGATTCTCTAAAAGTCGCAAACTTGACTTTCCTCCTTTTTTGTCACCAATAACACGCAAAGTTTCGTGCCTTCCTTGCCATTGATTCTTAATTTCATAACTGTACCCCGTCGCTTTTCTCCCACGTTGCGCATGTCCTTTGGAGTTTTCCATCAAGAGATGAAAGATCTGATCTCTCGTGAAACCCGCTTGAAGGTATTTAAATACATCAAGTTCATGAGCTAAAATGACATTAGGATGAGCATCAAGTAATGCTCCGACTAAAGATGTTCCACTCCTTGCATAACCGAGAAACATACAAAAGGTCTCTAGGTTACTAAACTTCGCACGATGCTTCATCCCTCCATATGCTGAGAAAAGATACAGGTACATGAATTCTAAAATACCGAAATCAGTGGGCCTGCGGAAAGAGGAACTCATCGCTGATGAAACATCGCCACATACCGTTCTTCAAACAACTCAGTTGCAAATCGATAGAGCTCTGCATCAAGGAATGTATAGGATTTAATCAAGGCCATCGTCTCGCGAGAAAGTGTTTCTTCCGTAAGTGATGGATCCCGCAGTGCATTTAGATGGGGGACATCCATCGTAGTTGTCCATCCAAACGTAGCCAGCAAAAGCTTCATCGACTCCGCAAATTTCTCTGTAATACCTACAAACTCAAATGATGCAAGCCGTTGCTTAGCTTTAGCAAGCAATTCATCATCACTCATGGTTGTTGGTGCATAGGAAAGCAACTTTGCCTGTTTTGGAAGAATTTCTTCGCCATCATCATCGTAATATTTTTTTGTGAGGTCAAAATCCATCGCAAGATTACGTACTTGAAAGTTGGTGATCAAACGCCGTGTCGGAGGAAAAGAGAGAAAATCATCAATAGTCACTTTGGGATCAAGAAATCGTTCATAACCTACTGATTTTCTGAGACGATTCCGCATCAAGTTTTTAAACCGTGATATCGTTCGACTAACCGGTTCTCTAATCATCGTAATAACTCGGGGTGACTCCGGAAGCAATGAGATGAGCGTATGCCCAAGGTGACCCGCAAACAATGAGTAAGTCAAAAGTTCATTTTTGTCGCGCTGCACAACATTGGCAAGTTCATGCATGTAAGAGAACGGTGCAATATGATCTTTTGGAAACTGTTCCTCAATAATAGACCGCAACGAGGTCCCAGCCGTCTTTGGAATATGAAGAAAGTAAGTCTGCATTTTTTCAACTTTAGCGTGCATCAGTCTTTATGGCTCCAAGCTACCGTGCGACTCTACTTTGTAGCATGGTCGATAGAGTTGTTCAAATACACTTTCACAGGTTACGGCAATACTACCCAATAGTAGAACGTGAGAATAGCAAAACATCGAGGTGTCTTCAGGTATGTAAAAATTCAAGTCTCACAAAAACGCTATCATGGATGTAAGGGGAAGTGCTTTGAGAAATTAGATTTAAATATTTCAGTTGCAAACTTATACAACTCGGCATCAAGCAATGTACACTCCTGTATATCAGCAATGGTTTGCTTCGAGAGGAGAGAGTTTAGCCCTAATGACGGAGACGAAACATTGAGGAAGGGAGCATTCATCGTAATTTCCCACCCAAAAGTAGAACACAAAAGTTCAAGCGATTCTCTAAACCTCTCGGTAATTCCAACAAATTCAAACGACGCCAATCGTCGTTTGGCCGTAGCCAACAACTCTCGATCACTTAAGCCAGGGGATGTATAGGCGAAGAGCTTGTTCATCTTCGGCATAAGAGGGTTTCCATCAAAATCCGTGTAGGTTTTGGTTAAATCAAAATCCTGTGCAAGATTGCGAACTTGAAAATTTGTGATAAGTCGTCGTGTAGGTTCAAAGGACAAGAAATCGTTAATACTAACATCAGGATCTAAAAAACGAGCATGTCCCCACGGAACGCGTCCAGAACGTGCACACTGCTGCCTCATATAGTTAAATCGTGAAATCGTGCGTGCTACAGGTTCACGAAGCATAGTGATCACACGGGGCGGCGTTGGAAGGAGAGAGAGCAGGGTATATCCCATATGTCCAGCAATTACCGGGTAGGTAGCAAGCTCACTAACATCCCGTCGTACCACATTAGCTAACTCTTGCATAACAGAGCAGGGACAGATTTCTTCAGGTCTAAATTGCGATTCAATAACTTTTCGAAGGGAGGTTCCAGCTGTTTTCGGAATATGGAGAAAATAGATTTGCTGCGCAACTTCACTCATTAAAAAGATAAAATAGTTTCTTGAAATCCGACCTTTTCAAAGCACCTGCTAGTGTTAGCCTGGCAGGAAGATAAGACGATATTCAACACTGTAGGTTCCGTCGAATTGAGAATGACAAATGATTTTTCCTTTTGAAACCCCTTCATTTTTATCACAACCCTATATTCACCTTCTGGAAGTCCAGTGAAACGATATTTCCCATTCTTTTCAGTCAAGGTCCTGTACTTGAACACCGTTATTCCAGCATTGCGTTTTTTAAGTACTACGTTTGCGCCAACCACAGCATTTTCATTTTCTTCAGCATCTACACGCGTTACCCTACCTCTGAATTCTGCTAGCTGATCACCTGATGGAGGAACGATCCGTAAGATTTCGCTAAACGTCGTATAGTAGAGATTTCCATCAGATCCAGTTTTCACATCCAATGTTCCATCAGCTTTTCCCGACACAAAATCTTCCAAGATAGCAACATGATCATAGGATGGGGGAATAAGTTTTATTCGCTGCACCCGCCCAGTATTACAATCGGCAAAAAAAAGATCATTGCGATATTGTTCGGGAAAAGTATTGCCAGAATAAAAGTCCATTCCAGTTGGGCAAATAGATGGAGTAAAGTTAACTATAGGATCAATAAAACTTGTGTTTTCAAATCCACAGTTCCCCATGCAAATTGGCCAACCATAATTTCCATCTTCAGTTAACAAGTTAATCTCATCATCATTCCTACCGTTCTCACTAAAAAACGCCTCTCCAGTAACGGGATGAACGGCAATACCAAAACTATTGCGAACTCCCGACGCAAAGACGGGAGAATCAGGAGTAGGATTATTTTCAGGAATCGATCCATCTGCATTCATCCTGAGGATCTTACCCTGCACAACCTCATCGTCCTGCGCAAGATTCTGAAATCCGGTATCCCCCCTGGTTACTAATAAGGTCCTGTCGGGTAAAAACACAATCCGGCCACCATTGTGTTTGCCATCTCCCGGCTGCCGAAGAATTTCAACTTCATCAATTCCAATCCCTTCAAAGTCACGAAACCGCGATACTACAATTTCATCTGAGGTTGGCGTGTATAGTGCATACAGGAAGTGATTAGAAACAAAGTCAGGATCAGGCGTCAAATCAAGCAGTCCTAGGCCTCGAGCACCTCCAACATCAAATGACGTCACAACCTCAAGCGTGGTAAACGGCTCCGGTTGAAGCATTCCATCTTTAAGTACACGAATCGACCCTGTCAATAATTCAGCATAGAAGATTCTTCCATCTGGAACCACAGCAAGAGAGACTGGAATCTTAGCATCAGAAACAATGGTCTCGATCGTGAAACCGATCGGTAGCTGTGAACCCGCCTCTGAAAAAAAAAAGACAACTAGGAGTATCGAAACACAAACGCCAATCAGACGTGACACAATAAACCTCTCACACAACTACCGGCATTCCACAACTATGTAAAATTCTGGCCTGACTTTTCGTATTTAGTTTCCAACAGCCGTACCCTGAATAATAGTTACATCTTGGCATGAGAAGTTAGATTGCGGGCATGTTTGCCCATCCCAAACAGACAAACGAGTCGAGATCCCAAGAATACTAATTGTATACGCAAAACCTCCAAGCACTGGGTCAGGAACAGTCAACCCCGCCTGCCCGAGAATCGTTGTCAGGGCATTTGGATCGAAAATAAGTGAGCCAGGAGCAACTCCTGCAGTTAGTGCACCACTATTTAATACTGGTGTTGTCGAGACGACCTCTGATCCATTCTCATCCCTACCTGCAAAAGCGATGTTTGTAGAGGAAAGATCAACCAGAACAGCCTCTTCAGACACAGTAAACGTCACTGGTGAAAAACTTGCGGTAGCCACTTTGGGATTACCAAGTACATCAAGCCCAATAAGCACCGAGCCACTTCGTATGCCCACTCCTTGATCTGGGCGAACGGTAAAATCAAATTTCACCGTAGCCGCATTCAACCCATTCTCTGGTACACCCATAGTCGCCACACCAGCACTAATCCCATTTACAGGAACAAACTGCACTTGAGTATCATCAGTCAGCAGAAGTCCATTTGCCGCCAAGGTTATACTGAAACTATCATCCCCCAACACAATCTCCCCCAAATTAGTGATGCCTCCTGGCACAGCCAAAATAGATTGAGAGTTTTTCGTCACATCCCCACTCGTTACAGATGCCCGAAGAGTAAACGGATTTTTTGAACAGGACACTCCATTCGGTCCCGCAGGCACGTTACTCACAGTAAACGATCCATCGGCACGAGTCGTCACAGGTCCAACGCCTGGAAGAGTTACCATCACACCAGCAACTGGTATTGTGGCAATATTCTGCGAACGGACGAGTCCGACCACCGTGGTACGTCGACAAGGAGCAGATGTAATCGCGGTGTGATACCACGAAAATTCAAATGGCATCGGAATGGGTCCACACTGTACCTTATCATCTAAATCATTCACCTCACCGTCTGTATCCACGTCCACCACTGTGCACGAATTTGTAATGACCTGCAGTGCTCCACTCTGAATCCCATTAAGCATGGGTTCGTCAGCCACATCAAATCCATCAACATTATCAAAAACAATGGTCATCATCGACCCCGCAGGGCAATTGACCTCTGTCCCACTCGGATGAAACGTTCCAACCACTGTCGAGTTCTTGGTGGATGGCACCGGAATCGGAAGCATACTTGGATTAACTTTCGTAATTGCAATCAATGGTGAACTTATTACTGGAGGCGTAAGTAGACATCCTTCGGAAAACCTTAATTTTACGCCAGCATTATTCACCACTAACGACTCACCAAATTTCACCTGAAACACTCCCCCTCCAACATCAGCAACGGGACTAGACAGACTAGCTAAATCTACCCCTCCCGTGAGATCAAATTCTGGCAACGATATATCGCGAAATACGTTATCTACTCCCCCATTGATAAAAACTGGCAAATCATGAATCGTCAGGAACTGGCCACTACTACCTCCACTCACAGTAGCGCCTGTTACACGCACACCAGCAAAAACGTCCGTTGCACGTGTCCCATTAAAGGTAACAGTTGTCTCCCCAGTTGCTCCCACAGGAACACTCATTTGGAATAGGCCATTGGCGTTTGTTTCTCCCGTGATGAGTCCTGTCCCAAGTTGAACACTAACCCCCGACAATGCATTCCCAGTTCCATCAAACACACGACCTCGAAAAACTGTTCCAAATGACTCGGGAGCAACAATGGAAACCCCTGTCGCACCAAAATTTGAGGCAACTGCGTCAACATCAAGCATATTAATGACATCATCTTGAATCACATCCAGACCATCAAGATATCCCACGTCACCTGCTCGCACCCCTAATCGGTTTGTCAATATGGGAACATCTAAACCATCAACCCGTCCATCATCATTAGTGTCCGCAATGCTAGCGTTGACCAATGGCACTCCTCCCTTGCCTATTTGAAGATCAAAGACAAGTGAAATTTTATTCCCTGCAAAATCTTTCGCGAAAATCTGCAACGGAATCAGCTCGGCATCAAGAGGGGTAAAGGGAACTCGAATGGTAAAGACACCGTCACCAGCCAAAACATCTCCCCCAGTACCATCGTCGAGAAGCCTCCCAAATTTTTCAATGCGCTTTGCTGCCCCAGGTGCACTCAAGCGATACAGTTTGACATTCCTGAGATCACCATTTGGAAATCCTATCGTCCTATCCTCCTGAGGATCGCGAACTCTCACTGAAATCACGACGACTTGTGTCCCTCCCTGAGGATTAAGAAAACTTGGCCTTACAGTGAGTTCACTTAACACAGGAGCAGTTGCCTGATTGACAATCGAAACAATAGCGCCACGTTTAGTCTGATTTCTTTCCTGATCTGTAGCCTTCAACTTTAGAAATATACGTTCCACAACTTCAGTATCCACAATAAGTTGAGTAGTGAAACGCCCATCTTCCGATACCCTGTCAGCACCCGTGCCATCGTCAGTCAACTTAACTGTTTTCTTAACTCCACCTTTACGGCTCACTACAACCTTTACATTTTTAAGATTCAAATCAGGAGCAAACACGAGAGCTGATAGCGTGACCACCTGTGCACCTGTACCTTGTGCAAGCACTGCAGGCTCAACGATCACATCACTCAGTGTGGGAGGCAATGCTCCGACAACGCTTGGAAAGAAACCCACCCCACATGCCACTATACAAACAAGCAAGAATTGAGCACGGCCCAAAACATTCACGGTTTCCTCCTTACTCATTAGCATCAACATAATGTGATCGACTTCCCATCATACCACATTATATCGTACTCTCAATGTTTCTGGACCTCTTATTTAGTTAAAAAACATGTCACGGTAGGTTGGCTCTAAAAACCCGAAGATAAAATGCCTGATACGGGAGTTACTTTTACAAATCATAATATCCAAACCACGCGGCAGAATCAGCACACATCGACTTAATACACGTCTTCTCTTTGATGCTCATTGTAGTACGCTCTTCCTCATTATTCCTGGTCACCAGCAATTCAACTGAATCCAGCATCTGGCCTGGGAAAAACCGTTGGTAGATCCGCTGTAGATAGAGAAGAGGATCAGCAATTAGATCTTCATATCTAATAATCATGTCGAAATCCGCACACGCGATAATCTCTGCAGCTAAATAATTCCATAATCCAACTCGTCGGGTTAAATCATCTTCGATCTCAGCTAATTTACTAAGAATAGCGCGTTGTCGATCATCAGCAAATTTGAACACTGCTGAATTATGAATGATTGCGTGTCGGAGATGCGGAAAGGTTCTCTTCCACGATCCAATAGTGTAAGCAGGATGTCTTACCAGAATCACTATCACAGCCCCTGGAAACACCCTACGAATAGTTGCCAATCGTGTTAGATATGCCAGCGGGTTTTTTGTTCCCAAGACAAAATCTTCGCGGGTTACCTGTGGAACATATAAACTACGCTCCCCGTCATGCCACGTGTCGGAGACAACAGTACTATTTACACACCTATTCTCAACTGCCTCACCACTAGCGATCTTCGTACGCCATGTCATATATAAAGAAAAAAACCCCTCTAATGATGGATCCTCGAACAAAAATGGAATTTCACGCGGCTCATTGAGAATAACAACGTTTGGAAGTTGATCGAGTAAATGTGCCATTAAACTAGTTCCACTACGTGGGATCCCCGTAACAAAAAGCATGCGTTCAGATTCTTGCACAGTCAGGGAAAAGGATGCCGATGAGTGTCGCTGTCTCATAACACAGTTACATTACTCCAATGCACATCATGTTTACTGACTTATTTGTCTATCCGGCGTCATTGCATAGCGCCCATTTTGAAACGACAAAATGTGTGGAGCATGACGCTCAATCATCCGCCAAACGCGTTTTGTTTCAGAATGATTGTAGTACACACTAAAATTTCGTGACTCCAGCTGTTTTGGTAGTTGCCTTGATGTATGCAAGCCAGCTGCCTCAATCGCGTTAGAAGGATTGGTCATGAGGTCTTCGTAACATATAATTGCACGGGTAGAAAGATGTGTAACAATGCGCCCAAAAATCCAATTGAGAATCTTAACCTGCCGCACAAGAAGATCCGCCTCATTAACCAAGACACGCAACTCAGAAGAGATTCGCTCAGCAGAATACAAACGACCCTCCGAAATCGGGAGATCAAGCGATCTCCACGAGAGTATTGTTGATACTGGATCGCGCAGCATAGCAATCACCGAAAGGTGATCACATGCAACAAGCCGGTCAATCACGGCAACCAGTGGGGCATTACGCTTTACTAAAAGCTGAAAGTGCGGTTTTGGAATCGGGAACGCTTGCGTTTGCCATTGAAACCCCGACCCAATAGCCCAACCATCAGCACTGTGTTTATGGCGAACCGCATAATTTTCTGCAAGGGCTCCAGTATTAGGGTCAATACGATTCTCTATAGGCGTTCCACATAGAATAGCATCTCGGATTCTTTCAAGAAACAAAACGAACTCATCAACAAATTCCTCTGGTGTATTGGATCGTTCAGTTAGCACATCAATCTCCCGAGGTTCGCTTAAACAAATAACATCCGGCGGATTGTGCAGCAAACTTGTAAGGAGCGACGTCCCACTTCGCGGTGCACCCAAAAGAATCACATTCTTTTTCACAGATTAAGTCATCCTCCCCCACGAGAAAAATTCAAAGATACCGTGGACAATATCATGCAAACGTGTATGATATATATCCTCAGCATGGGTCTACGATATAAAGTGGACCTTCCCAAAACCATCCACGCTTCTCTTGCCTAAAGTCAATCATCAAACATTCATGATACACTGACGCTCATCTGCCTATCGCGACTTTCTCGAATGATGCTGAAAAACATTTTCAAGTGGCCCTTATCCTATGACACTGGAAATGTTTTTGTATTTGAAAAATCAGTATTATCAGTGCTAGCCAACTCGCACAAAAACGCATACGCCAAAGCAAAACCATTTCCTCACGTCGTAATCAATGATTTCTTACCACGCGATGTGGCGAATCAAGCTCTTACCGAGTTCCCCCCCCCCGACGCCCCTCTTTGGCTTGACTGGAAAAAACGCGACACTATACACCAGCCGAGGAAACTCGGAATAGGTTCAGCAGAACGCCTAGCGCACGCATCTCCATCCCTACAACATATTCTTTTCACATTGAATTCACATGCCATGCTCGAATTCCTCGAAACACTGACTGGTATCAAAAGCCTTATCCCTGATCCATACTTTACAGGGGGAGGACTACATCAAATTCTACCTGGAGGCAAGCTTACAATTCATAGCGATTTTAATTTTTCCCAACACCTGAAGCTCTATCGCCGGATCAACGTTTTAATTTTTTTAAACAAAAGCTGGAAGGAAGAATACGGAGGACATTTAGAGCTTTGGGATCCTACCATGACATCCTGTGTACAACGTATCCTACCCACATTCAACCGATGTGTAATTTTCAATACCGACAAGAGTTCCTTCCACGGTCATCCTGAACCACTGAATACCCCAAAAAATATAACGCGAAAATCACTTGCCCTTTATTACTATTCACGCGACTCCAATGAAGGTGATGAAGACATACGAAATACTAATTGGCAAGTTCGACCACTAGAAAACGAGTAGACTAATATGACATATACTAAACCTACTGGCATTAACTATTAGTCAATGCACTAAAGCGTGCACAAATATCAGTTAATATCCCATTCTATTCCAGCCAACGACGTTGCTGCCCATTCACATATCGACTAGGATGTTTCCTCTTCACACTTTACTAACTGACACCTCAACACCATCAATTTGGACTCTTATTTTTGCGTAAACCCTCTGGACATATAAGCACTTGGCTGCAAGATGTAAGTTCACAGCTAAAACATCGCTTATATATACAAAGTCGAACGACACTCCGCTTACGAAAGCACGGCCTCCCCATGCGCTCAATGCTATTTGTGATGCCGACATCAAAAATTGGAGGAGGCAATGTGAAAATTATCCATTATCTCTCACATGCCAGATCACTGGGCCTCCGCGTCGGATTGTGGGTAACTCAGGACAGTGATCCCGTCGACTGGCCCCCCCAGGCAATCTCGGACATTCACATTAAAACTCCAACGACCTTAGAAGATTGGGACACAATCTTTTTTACCTGGGCACCTGATTGGCCACAAATTTATCAACGGTTATCACGTCCAGTTCCCGAACAATACATTATCCATATCATCCAGCACATCCGACATATCAATCCTGATTTTATTAATGGATACGCACTTCATTTGCTGCAAACAAAATCATTTTCTCGCATCTGTGTGTCACCGGAAGTATCAGAGGCAATTATTCCCTACATAAGAAGTTCGACAATTCTAAAAACCATACCCAATGTAATTGACACCCGCATCTTTCACAAAAAAAAATACTGGTCCCCACCCTCTCGGCCATTAAAGGTGCTATATGCAAACTGGAAAAACACCTTTGGAAATCAAATCCGCGACCACTGGCAATCCACGTACAAAACAAAAACCATTACGTTTGAATCGATTGATTCCCCTCTTTCGCAGCAAGAGTTTGCCCGTCAAATGCGTACCTCTGATATTTTTATTGGAACCCCGAATGCAACAGAGGGGTTTTACCTTGCACCATTAGAAGCCATGGCTAGCGAAGTTGCAGTTATCTGTCCCGACGTTGTCGGAAACCGGTCATTCTGCCTGAAGGATATAACGTGTTTGATGCCTGCTTACAATGATCTCAACGATCACGTTCAGACGTTATCCAAACTTTTTAACGATCCAATCTTACGATATACCATTGCGCGCAACGGTTACCAAAAAGCGCATTCACGTCAATGGTGGAACGAACGAGAAGATTTTCTTTGTTTCTTACAGTCTTTACCCTCAGCACCCAATACAACCCCTTATTGCAATGAGAATGTGCCTACATCAATTACATAGCGCGCGACACTGAAAGATCTCGAGAAAGAAGAGCTCGCTGTAATCCAAAAAACAACCCTACCAACATCCAAAACAGTACTGCTAACATTCCTACAAACATCACATCAAATGATATTCTAATCATTATCCCCATGGTCATCAAAAAAAGTCCGAGCCCAATCATTCGATGAAACTCGGAGGGGCCATTTAGAAATCCAATCCAAAGTGTTCGCAGAATTCGCCACAATATCCACATAAAAAAACACAGAGCAGGAATACCTGCCCCAAACGCAAAACTCCCATAGGTACTATGAATGTTGTGGAGTTTCGGGGGACACCCTGGCACATGTATATCATGATACTTTCGAGCAAACGTCTTAGTGCCATATCCCCAGCCCAAGATCGGTCGATCAATCACATCCTTTATACCTAATTCCCAAATGTGAATTCGACACCATAACGTACTTAAATGCATCGTATCTCCTTCAACCTGTGTGCTTTGAGATTCCACTGGTATGTTTTTTTGTTCACTTTGAATGATCGCACCAAACGATGTACTTAACGTAACCATAACCAACCCAGCGACAAGAAGCTTTATCACCTTTGATCCCTTGAGAAAAACAAGCACACACGCTTGAACAAGAACAGCAATCCACGCGCCACGCGTATATGTAACGAACAAAGCAAATGTTGCAATAAGCAGCGTCACGACAAGCACAACGCGCCATTTGAAATGATCTGTAAACAATGCCCACACCGCAATAATGGGCAACCCCATTATCAGATAGGTACTAAACCAATGATACTCCGAAGTTAGGGCATCCGCACGAACCGTTCGCTGGTGCCATTGATCCACGAGTTCCCCTCCAGAAAGAAAAAACTCGACAATGCCATAAATGCTCATTAGAAGTACGCCAACAACAAATGCTCCAAGAATTCGCTTAACCTGGGCTTCACTTGAAATAAAATTTACTAGTAGAAAAAACATCAGCACATGAGCAAAAAGCTTTCGCCATTCAGCAAAAGTGTACAATGGGTCAGTTGCATTAAAAATAGTAATAAGGATCCACCCGAGAAAGAGAAAGACAGGAAAATCTAATGATGTCCGTGCGAGTCGCCGACTCCGGCTAGCTATCTGACGCGCAAGCACAATAATCGCAAGCGCGATGAAGAGATATTCTAGGAAGTGATTGAGGTCAGCAACAAGAATAGCCGCAGCAACGACCATGAGACCACACTCGATCCCTCGGTCTAGGAGCCGATTAGACTGGAGAGAACTCCGCTGTTGAAAAGCAGCCGGCATCCATTTATTCTGATTCTTTTCGTTCAATAGACCACACTATTCGCCTCAAATGATCAAAGAGTCTGACTCGACCAAGCTTTCTCTCCTTCTAAAGTCTTCAGGATGACAAATTTTCATGGACCAATTGTGTGCGCTGTACATGGAGAATCAGGTCACTCATCTCCCGAACAGCACCTGCACCACCATTGCATTCACAAATAAAATCAACAATCTCCCTAACTGCTAACACAGCATTTGAGGGAGCGACAGAAAACCCAACATATTTAAGCGCATCAAGATCATTAATATCATCACCAATAAAAGCGACATCTTCCATCGAGAGATTGTATTTTGTGCAAAGTTCAGAAAGAACGTTCTTTTTTTCAAATGTCCCTTGATAAATCTCATGCACTTGAAGTCGGTTGCCTCGTCGCTGAACAAGATTGGTTTGTTCTGAAGTCACAAATGATGTGATGATTCCAGCACTTTGCAGCAACTTGATTCCCATACCATCTTGGCTGTGGAACTTTTTCATCTCATCTCCTGACTCTGAATAGTACATTCCACCATCTGTCAGAACTCCATCCACATCCATCGCAACGAGTCTGATGCGCCGAATTTTTCTTTTCACATTATCAGTTAGTTCTCGCATGAGGTAACTCGTCCATTCGGATTTTTTATCATCAGCAAGCTATTAATCGCGTCAAGCACTTCGTCAACAGAGATTTGTGACATACAGCTTTGAGACCCTAACCGACAACCAGGAGTAAAACATGCTCGGCAATCTACATTCTTGAAAAACACTCGATGCCCAGTACCCCATGGGCCCCATATCTTTGGATCGGTTGGGCCAAACAACGCAACGACGGGACACCCTACCGCGACAGCTATATGCATGGCACCGTTGTCATTCCCTATAAATAAAACACATCGCTTCATAAGTGCCGCAAGTTGCAGTACTGTTGTTTGCCCAACAACCGACACAGATGACGTCAACATCTTCTCTTGGATCTTTTTGACCCGCATACGTTCAGTCTCACTTCCAGCAAATACAATCCGGGCAGATTTTGAATTCTGAATGGCGTCAGAAACCGCAGCAAATCGGTCAGCTAACCATGACTTGGCCTCCCATCGAGAACCTGGATGAACCATCACCAATGGTTCCTCATAACGTATTCCATGATCAAACAAAAGTTCGTCAGCATATTTCTCATCATCAGGTCCACAAAAAAGCGACGGCGAATGTTGTACTGTATCAAGACCAATTTCCTTTATAGCCTGTAAATAATAATCTACAGTATGCATCTCACTTTGATCTGCATCAATGATTTGATCGTAACAATATCCTCTCCATCTCTGCTCAGCATTATACCCAACACGATGCCGTGCGCTCACAAGCCGACTTAGAATTGCCGCCCTATCCCCATCAGTCAGGTCAAGTACAAGATCGTATCGAAATTTCCGAAGGTGAATAACTGCTCGACATCCTGCAAGAAAATAACGTCGATCAACAGCAACAACGTAATCCACACAAGGGTGATTTTCTAAGATAGATTCAGTGCCCTTGTTAACCACAACTGTCACCTTGGCGAGCGGCAAATTTTCCTTGATAGCGTGTAAACACGGCGTCATAAGCAAGACATCCCCTAAATACTTCAACTTGATGATAAGAATATTTTTAATTGTCGAGGCGTCGATCATATGATTTTAAAAACACACTAGTATAGACTGCAAGAGTGTTGCGCGCAGCCTGTTCCCATGAAAAATTTTTAACTTGCGAGAGGCCTTTCTCCCTGAGTTTTTCTCTAAGAATAGGGTCGCTAAGAACGGTTCGTATCGATTGAGCTAGAGCGGCAGGTTGTAACGGATCTACCATGATCGCAGCCTCTCCAAGGACCTCCGGTAGCGAAGATGTGTTTGCCGCAATGACAGGAATTCCAGTTGCCATCGCTTCCAAAGGTGGAATTCCAAACCCCTCATAGAGTGACGGGTAGACAAAGAGAGAAGCATGTTTATAGAAAGCAGAGAGATGTTCTTGTGCAACATATCCGGTAATCAGCACATCGTTAACCAAACCAAGATGACGTATTTCTCGTACAATCTGATTCATCCATCGCCCCATCCCGCCAACAAGAATAAGTTGGTAACGCTGTCGAAGATCTCCAAGCATGGAATAGGCCTTCAAGAGACCAAGAATGTTTTTCCTCGGCTCCCCTCCTCCAACATGCAAAATATATTCACCATCGCGAAAACCGTAATGCCGGTTTAGAAAATCTAATGCCACATTCGTGTGCTCCGTACTTCTTGCAAGCCCCCCCCCATGATAAACAACATCAATCCGACCTGAAGAAACCTGATAATAGCGGCAAAGATCGTGAGCAGTGTGTTGGGACACTGCAATGAGACGATCTGCCCGCGAAAATGAAGATCTAGCTCGCAACGAGGCCCATCGTTGTCCAAAAAATTTCCTCGAATGATGTGGAAATCTATCAAGAGCAAGATCGTGCACAGTGATCACACTCCCATATCTCCCGTAGGCTGGAAGTCGGTAATTCAGTCCATGAAAAATCTCAATAGCATCGCGTCTCACTTGATGCCTCATACGCCACTTTGGTACATCGACGGAAGAAAAGTTGTGTTGGTTAATACATGGACCAATAGGAAATTTTGACGATGAGTCACGGTAAAGCACATAAGTATTTTCATCATCAATACGTGCAAGGGAAGTTGTAAGATGATACGCATACCATCCAACTCCACCACGTTCACGAAACATTGGCGTTGCATCAATTCCTATTCTCATACACGGTCGGTCAAACTCAAATGCTCAGTGCACTTAACCAAGAAGCTCTGCATAGAGCGCTTCGAACTTATCGATCTCCGTTTTAATTGAAAAAAAGGTTTCAACGCGCTCACGGCCACGTTGACCCATTACTGCTGCCTGCTCGCGGTTTGCTAAGAGATGAGAAACTGTACGCGCTAATGCTAACGAATCCCTTGCCTTAACTACTAAGCCAGTTTTCCCATGAATGACAATTTCAGGAATCCCTCCAACAGATGTAGCAACTACAGGTTTACTCATTGCCATGGCCTCAAGAAGCGCAATCCCAAACCCCTCACTTGTCGATGCAAGAACAAATACGTCCATAACAGAGAGCAAAGGATACACATCATCACAAAATCCGGTGAAGATAATATGCTCGCTCACATTCAGTTCCTGTACGAGCCCATATAAGGTCCTCGCATATGACCGATTACCATCACCTACAATTAAGCAGAGAATAGAAGGAATAACTGTTTTGATATGCGCGACAGCTCGAATTAAAAACTCGTACCCCTTTACCGCAAGAAGATTTCCGACTGACCCAATGAGAACGCGTTCTGGTGCAATCTTATACTGGGTTCGTATCGAGATAACATCTTGAACTGTTTTGACCTGAGAAAGATCAATACCACTATATACCAATCGTATACGAGACGGATCGACCCCTGCACTCTCCAACGAACCTCCCACAGCCTTGGAGACAGGAACACATATCTGAGAAGATTTCAATTGGTAGTGTCTAATATGCTTGGGAGTGTAATCTGCTCTAACGTGCGTAATACAAGGAATACCAGCCAGTCTGGACGCGGCAAGGCCAATTGGAGCCCACCACAGATCATTGATATGCAGCACATCAATCTTATGAACTACCAAGATTCGAAACAGACGATACATTGCCGGAAAAATCAGCGGAAAAGCTTTCAACTTTCTCCACGGAGGCATATTCATACAAACGACCGTCACTCCAACTTCACGGAGCAAAGCCAGCAACGGCTCTTGACAGGGACACACCACAACTGGATCAAAGCCACGCAAAGCCTTGATAATCGCTAATAGATCCCGCTCAGCTCCCCCAATAGAAGGAATCCCATGCAGAAAAAGAACTCGCCTATCCCCAGAGAAAACCTTATCTGCATGAATGCTCCTCATAAATCCCTTTTGGGCTTGCGTGCGCTACAAGAGATTTCCCATACCTTCGCATACTTTAGAAAGGTGTACATGCCAGAAAAAATACTATTTATGAAACCTGCAACACCATCACGCACTCCTTGCTTTAGAAGAGAGATCTTACACAGAGTGACCAACGGATTAAGTAGAAGGTGGTACCAAGAGACAGAGGAAAGTACTGCCCATTGCCCTTTTGCTGCAAGCGTTGTGTACGCATCCATCTTTCGAAAATGGTCTTCGATGCATCGTTCTGTATAGTGATTAATAGGGTTGAGTAAAGTGCCTATGACCCCATTCACAATGAGATTTTCATGAATGAAAGCATCATTGTAACAGGCAGCCCCTTTTTGGAACAGACGTATTTGATAATCAGGATACATGCCTCCATAGCGAATCCAATGCCCCCATAAGAAGTTACGCCGCGGAATACGGTAGGCAACTCGATCTACACTCTGTTGACCTAATAGTTTCTGTATTTCGTGTTGCAAATCAGGCGTAACACGTTCAT
>DCWI01000061.1 GCA_002328825.1 Nitrospiraceae bacterium UBA2166
AAATCACTGCAATATCTGTTGTCCCCCCCCCAATATCAACCACCATATTTCCACACGGCTCTGTGATAGGCAGCCCAACTCCAATCGCCGCGGCGACAGGCTCCGGAATCAAATACACCTCTCGAGCACCAGCGGACTCAGCGGAGTCAATAACAGCGCGTTGCTCAACTTGCGTAATTCGAGATGGCACCCCAATAACAATCCTTGGATGCAGAAAGATTGTTCGTCCATTGGCCTTACGAATAAAATGACGTAGCATTAACTCAGCGATGTCGAAATCACTGATTACACCATCCTTCATCGGACGAATGGCTTCAATCGTACCAGGCGTTCTCCCAAGCATCCGCTTAGCTTCAAGTCCAACTGCCATCATCTTCTGACTTTTCTTTTCAACCGCCACTACTGAAGGCTCATTGATAACAATCCCTGCTCCACTGACATAAACAAGGGTCGTCGCTGTACCAAGATCAATAGCAAGATCATTCGACACCCAACCTAAAACGTTCATTTCTGTGCGCCATCCAAATAAATTCATCTTAAATCAATACTCTATGCTGCTATAGTTTGACTTGACAGTTCCATCGTTATCCACAGTATACAATATATCAAAAGCCCTTCTATCTCACCACATTGCCTTTTGCGACACACACAGACTACAATGCAGCCAGCGCATGGGATTGCTCCCTAGTCTCTGGCTACCCGTCGCAATATTCTGGAGGCACAATAAACAATGATTAAACTAATTCGAGAAGGCGCCATGGCGCGAGTGTGGTTCTTCCGATCTCTAATGTTTGCAATTGCCATCGCATTTATTGGCGGCATGGGTTGGTGGGGATTTGGAGAAGAAGCAGCAGGTGTTCGCGATGCTGTGATTGTCACAGGGAGCAGCTCCGTCACGCTGAATGAATATCGTCGCGCTTACCGCAACCTTCATAGGCAATACCGTCAGGTTAGCCCAGATGTCAAGGAAGAAACTGTCCGCCAGTTAGTTATAAACACCTTGATTGAGGATGCCGTATGGCTCCAAGCTGCACAAGCAGTTGGCGTCACAGCAACAGCAGATGAACTCCAGACATTAATCACAGCGACAGAAGCATTTCAGACAAATGGTAGTTTTGACTCACGACGATACCAACAGATCCTTCGTACAATGTACATTACTCCAAGCGAATTTGAAGCCGAGCAAATAAATCAGATCCTCCGACAAAAGATGAAAGCCATTGTTAGAGATTCGATCGTTCTTACCACGCGAGAAGAAGACATAGCTCGAGCTATAGAAATTCCGGAAATAGCGGATAAGGATCTCAGTCCAGACAACACCCCAACACCTGAACAGTTCGTCCTTTCCGCCCTGTTCAGGAAACAACAGCGTGCAGTGCTTGCTTTCCAAGAATCACTGAAAGCAGAAGCTGACATTACTATTAAACACGAACTACTTTAATTCTATACCCCGGCGTCGCACTCCAACACATTCTGCTAGAGTCGCGCACAAAAACGCCATCAAATTCATAACGGCTATCTCCATTCAAAACCCACTTGTACGAGAACCTTTCAAGGTCGCCGGAGAAGGGCGAGAGGGCATTTTAGCACTTGGTTTAGTACGCAAGAGGGCCAAAGCCGATTCAATAGACGTTCGCACGGCAGGATCTGACTCAACTTTGAGAAGCGTCTCAAGTGGCTGAATTGACCCACGGTGTCCAATGGCACCAAGCACCGTACTTACCCCCATCCGACGAATAGGATTTTTGTCCTTCAATGCAACAACAAGCTGCCCATGCGCGATGACATGGATTCGAATAAGCGCCGCTTGTGCAGCAGCACGAACACTCTCCTCTTGGTCAACAAGTGCAAGAATTAGCATGTCAACAGCTTCCGCATACCAAGCCCTAGCAGAGCCACTACGTCCAAAAATAGTTGCAGCTTCAGCACGGACTTCTGGATCTGGATCGTTTAACAACGCAGTACGCAGAACATCGGCAGCGGGTTTGCCAATAATAACGAGCGCGTCAGCAGAGGCTTGGCGGACACCAGCATCGCTATCCCTCAACCCAACACCAAGAGCATGAACGCTGGTCACTACCGATGGCTCATTTTCCAGCAAAGCAATTTCCCGCAATGCCTTCGCCGCTATTTGTCGAAAAAAATTGCTTCTGGTCCCATCCGCAACAATTGCCGAAAGAGGCTGGACTGCAGGTTGACCGATATGTGCTAAGGCACGCATTGACTCCCACTGCACAACACCACCCTCTTGAAGAATCTCTATCAGAGGCCCTATTGCACGAGAATCTTTAATTTTCCCAAGAGCCTTTGCAGCACTCTTTCGTACTATCCGTTTCTCGTCCTGCAACACAAGAATGAGACTGTCAACTGCCGCGACATTTCCAAGCCGTCCAAGCGCTCTCGCGGCAGCTGCACGAACCGCAGGATGCGCATCCTGCAACTTGGCGAGTAGTTGTATTACGACTCTGTCGGATTGGTGATGTGCTAATGCGCTCACTACAGCAACTCGCACCCTCCATCTATCATCACGAAGAACTTGAAAGAGTTTCTCATCAATAGAATGATCCATACTTCCAAGCACACGAACTGCAGTCATCCGCAGTGCGCTATCATCTGATGCCAACAGGCGAATCAAAGAGTCAACCGCCACAGAACCAAGCTTCAGTAGTGTGGATTCAACATCTTCTAGCGATTCTTCACTTGCTTCCAAAATCAGAGCCTGAACAACATCATCCATCTGATTGGCATGAGCAAAACACACAACGCCGATTAATATCAGACCGACACCCATTGCTATCAACCTACTCATCACTATCAGCTCGGAAAAAACTTTTTCAATTCTTCAAAAAGAATGTGTGGCGGGGGAAGACTCACGAGTCGAGTCCATTGCCTACTTCTTCCATCCCAGATCACTACGCCTGGGGAATGATCATCAACTGCCACATCGTAAAACCCAAAACCTCCGAGCAGAGGCATAATCGTACGCGACGACCCAGTGAGAAATGTCCATCGTGGCGACAAAGCCCCTTGATTTTGCATAAACTTTTGCAACCGAGCCGGGGTATCCCGTTTTGGGTCAATGGAGATGGAAATCATTTGAAAATCTAGATCACCCGCCAAGTGTTTCAACTGGATAAAATTTGCAGTAGTAAGAGGGCAAACATTAGTGCATGAAGTGTAAATAAAGTTGATGATCGAAAGCTGGTTCTCCAAGAGATCTCTAAAACGAACCGATTGGCCATCCTGGGTAACCAAGGTGACATCCGGAAGCTCCGGGATTACTTCCCCTCCAACAACTGCTAGAGACTGATCAGACTCCAATAAACCATCTTGATCATGTTGAAGATGTCCCATCGCTACGCCCTCTCCAAAAATCAAGCAACCAAAGCCAATACACACCACATATACACTCAACGTAAGCATTAACGGTGATGAAATAACGTTTGTACTTTTCATGGTGTCATAGTATCTTAGCTTAACCTAGGATGAGCACTCCAATTCCGATGCTAGATCATCACTCATAGTATACTTTCCGCTATTACTTTTAAAGAGCTCAGCTGAAAAATCCGATATGCAGGCATCTCTGTTAATCACAAAACACACTCGATTCACATTTCTCATTTTTCTGTTGCTGATCAGCTTCGAATCCGGATGTGGAGATGCTGGCAATATTAACCTGAACTCTGTCGACACCAACGAGGTTGGGCAAACGAGCAGCCTCGGACCTACAGACACTCCAACCCCAACTGCTAATACCAACCCTACTGAAACCACTGGGAATTCAGAGACAGTCATCATAAACGAAATTTTCCCAGAAACTTCACAAATTGAACTACACAATCCAACACGCATACCAGCCGATATCAGTGGGTTTTGGCTATGCCACACCACTCCTGCTCTAATCTACGCGCAGATACCAGACAACACTATCATTGAACCTGACGACTTTTTGGTCGTAAACTGGGGAATCAGTGGGACAAATTCGGAAAACGAAATTTTCACCTTTCCTACGGTTCCAATTCCAATGAACATCCCCCATGGAGAAATGGGCCTTTATGTTCCATTCGGGTTTGCGGATGATAATTTTGCAAACAGTGATCTCATCACTGACTATATGCAATGGGGAGAACCTAATCATTTTCGCCAAGGTGTAGCCGTCGGAGCCAACATTTGGCCTGAAGAGACGTTTGTTCCCTCTCCACCTGCTGGGCAATCACTCTCGTTCCGCGGTAGAGGTAACAACCAAGAATCTTGGGCAATCACCTCTCCCACCATCGGAATAGAAAATGACATCCCCTAACCTCGCGTACGAAAACTGTTCAGAGAATGTCAATAACTAAAGCTCCTCCATTTACGAAGAACACCCACCCAACTGTAATCCGCATCACAGTTTCTACTCAAAAAGCAAAGCAGAGTGGTAGGGTGCAGGCTGTCCCGTTGATAGAACGTGCTCACTTAGCGTTATTTACCAGACGTCTCCTTTTGGATTGACTCCACTCAATAGATTGAATATTCTTGAGGAGGGAATGGAGAAGAAGTGGCACGTAGACACCTGAAACAAAGAGGAGGGCTCCTACTATGATGAGAAAAGTATTTGTCGCCATACTGTTCGCGTCTGCATTAGTCATCTTTGGCATGACAGGGCAGGCTTCAGCGATTTTCATTGCCTCAGCAACAGGCTCGCAACAGGTTGGAGAAGGTTTTGATGATATTGAAGGTGTCCTCACTGATGCCAAATGTATACTCAATGTGAGTAACGAAAATGCTGACGGTGAATTACCATATAAACTTCAATGTTTCAATATTCTTGGGGTCACCGCAGCTCATCTTCATCTTGGAGCTGCAGATAACGTAGGGGACCTCGCCGCTTTTATTTTCGGCCCGGTTGAAGGACAAGATTTTGATGGACTTGTCGCAAAAGGAACGATCAGTGAAGATATGGTGCTCACTGGGACCCTCGACGACCTCACGGACAGTATGAAAAACGGTGAGGTCTATCTTAACGTACATACAGAGGAAAATCGGCCAGGGGAAGTTCGTGGCCAAATAGTCGAAATTGGCGACGCCAACATCGTTGACGAGTTCTTCATCGCGACATTAAGCGGCGGCCAAATGCGGCCTGATACGGTGTCAACAGATGCCTCGTGCATTGGGTCGCTTAGAGCTAAGGGAGAGAATCTCAAATACAAGGTCAAATGCTTTAATATCGAGGGAATTACTCAAGTCCATCTCCATCTCGGATTCGCGCAGTCGGGCGGACCAGTTGGTGCCTTCCTGTTTCCGATAGGTGACCCTACAGGACCTGTTAACGGGATCATTAGGAGAGACAATGGGGATAAGAGTGCGGGAACTTTACGCGAATCCCAGCTGCTGAGTGAACTTGAGGGGGGACCAATTTCTGTCTTGATTGAACGCATGCGAATCGACCAAGCCTACCTCGTCGTGCACACCGAGTCGCACCCCCCAGGGGAGGTCAGAGGCCAAATTACGGTCGTGGAAACATTGGTAGGCGGATTCTAGATCGTTTGTACACACCAAACGTGACCACCGCTCG
>DCWI01000090.1 GCA_002328825.1 Nitrospiraceae bacterium UBA2166
CCCACGCGTAACTGACTCCCAATTCAGTGCTACCAACTGAATACATATTGCAATTCCAAATGTAGAAATCGCGAGAAAATCTTCTCGCAACCTTAAAGTCACCAAACCAACCAGTACTCCAGCTAGACCAGACACAGCAATCGCACATAGCCAGCCCAATATGATTGGCAATTGAAAGCCGCCGAAAATTGTATCAGCGTATTCAGGGCCGGTAAGGATCGCACTGGTATAAGCTCCAACCGCAAAGAAACCCGCGATTCCGACATTAAACATGCCCGTAAACCCATATTGGATGTTTAATCCCAAAGAGCTAATAATATAAAATGAACAAATGATGAAGAAAAAAATAACAAATGACAGAATATCAATCATCTCTTTCTTTCTCGCCTAGAATTCCCTGAGGTCTCAAGATCAAGACCACAATCATAATTAGAAATGCTATACCACCACGATAAGCAGAAAGATCTATTGCAACTGCAAAAGCTTCCGTTAGGCCTATCAAGAACCCACCGAGTACCGCTCCATAAACGTTTGTCACTCCACCCACAATCAGTGCCGCAAACATCGGGAGTATGAGTTCAAATCCCATTTCTGGATCGAGCTGCGTTACGTGGGCATGCAGCGTTCCCGCGATTGCAGACAACGATGCACCAATGATCCAAGACCATCGGACAACTGATTTCACGTTAATTCCATTGACCATCGCCAAGACTGGATTCTCGGCGACCGCGCGCATTTTCTTACCCACGGTAGTAATAGACAAAAATGTGTGCAACGACACTACACAAATAGCGGTGATAATCAAAATCAAAACATCGTCTGGTACAACTTTGAAATTGTCGAGAACTGGGATTGCTTTTGGAATATAGAAACTTAGGAACATCTGATCTGCACCGGCAATCAGCGTGATGACATTTCGAACAATTAATGACAATCCAAATGCAGCAATAATAAATGTAATCCTTGATGCCGATCTCTGTCTGAGTATGCGGAAAAGCAACCAGTCAATCGCCAAGACAACTACACTCGTAACGAGAACAGACAATATTATTGATGCAATCAGTGGCCATCCAAATGAGACGGGGCCAATAGAGCCAATGCCTACTCCCATCAGCACTATAAATGCCATCGAGATATATGCCCCGATCGCGAGAATCTCACCCTGTGCGAAATTAGCAAAACGTAATACGTTGTAGGTGATGCTGAGGCCTACCGCACCAAGAGCGATAATCGAGCCATTAACCAAACCGTCGACAACGTACTGAATCATGATTTCTCAGCCGTCGACCTAGCACCGAAATAGATCTCGGCAATTTTTGGATCTTCTAGAAGCTCCACCGCATTTGCTATTAGCCGAAGACGGCCGTTCGCTAAAATCATCCCTCGATCGGAGACAGACAGGGCTGCATACGCATTCTGTTCCACAATTATTACTGTTACACCACTGTCTCGGATTTGAACTACTTGCTGAAAGACTTGATCCCTAAGTTTTGGAGATAATCCGGCTGAAGGTTCATCAATGAGAAGCAGAATAGGATTTGCCATTAGTGCGCGACCCAAAGCCAGCATTTGTCTCTGACCACCCGACAGTTTTCCAGCGCTGGTATCTCTAAATTTCTTCAAGTCGGGAAATAAATCAAAGACCTTGCTTAGGCGATCCTGGTAAGCATCAAAGTTTGATATCGCACCCAAATCCAGATTGTGTGCAACAGTCAACTTTGAAAACACATTGTGTGTCTGAGGAACATAAGCAACTCTGCGGGCAATGATCTCATGCGTCTCTAAGTCCGAGATATTTTCTCCCCGGAACAACACTTCACCTGAGATAACTTCGACCAAACCACAGATTCCTTTTATAAGTGTTGACTTGCCGGCACCATTTGGACCTAACAATGTCAATATTTCACCTTGAACAACTTCCACAGAGACATCTATAACGATCGGCAACACTCGTTGATATCCTGCTACTAGGTTAGTCACCTTGAGAATCACATTATCTGAGCTGATATCAGAATTCGTCACAGTTATTGACCTCTCCGATTACCTGCATCAGCCATTCTTAAGCGATGTGCCACCGCCTAGAAACGCATCTATAAGACGAGGGTCGGAGCGAACTTCCTCCGGGCCCCCTCGCATTAAAATATCACCCTCTGCCATCACCAAGATTGATGAACACAAGCGCATTACCAGCTCCATATTGTGTTCAATGATTAGAAACGTCACACCTTGGCTGTGTATATCTCTTATTCGACCGATAATCTCCTCCAACAAAGTGGGATTCACACCTGCAGCAGGCTCATCCAACAAAATCATCTTTGGATCAGACATTAAAGCCCTACCAAGCTCTAGAAGCTTCAATTGTCCACCTGAGAGGTTCCCCGAATACTCATTCTGAAGGTCAGATAAATTCAAGAATTCGAGCAACCCGTTTGCCTTCTCTCTAATTTGTTGCTCTTCCCTTTCTACTGCATTATTCCGCAGCCAATTGTTCCAAATTTTCTCACCGATTTGGTTGCGGGGAACCATAGTCAAGTTTTCTAGAACTGTCATTCCAGAAAATGGTCTGGGTATTTGGAATGTCCGAACAATACCCAACTGGAATGTCTGATGTGGCCTCAGATTTGTAATCTCCCTACCGTCGAAGTAAATCTTCCCGCCGGAAGGTTTCAAATGACCAGCAATCATATTGAATGTTGTTGTTTTACCCGCACCGTTCGGACCAATCAAACCAGAGATAGTATTTGGCTCGACAGTAAAATTGAGATCATTGACAGCAGTCAGACCGTCAAATTCTTTTGCTAGGTTCTCTACCGTGAGCATGGTCTAGGCGACCGCAACAATTAATCCAAAACTAGACTTTCTGATGGGAATTAATGGAGTTGCTTATTCAATAACCAAGAGGCCAAGAAGCTAGCTTCTTGGCCTCAAGTCGTCATAGAAATTGAATTCAGACTAATTCGTCATCGCTCGTACCTTGGCTTTAACTTGAGAAACCTCTTCAAGCGAGATACCACCAACATCAACATAGTCACCATCCTTTATTTTCATCATAACAAATGGTCCGGCGACGTCACCGTAGGGATCAAAATCGATCGGCCCTGTTGCACCAACATACCAAATATTCTTACCTGCTTTGATAGCTTTGATCGCAGCTTTTAAACCGTCGACGCCACCATAATGTTCCTCACCATCCGGGCCAGTGATTTCTCGAACGATCTTAGCAAGTGTTGGACCACTCGTGTCCAGACCACGCATGTCTGCTGTGACCATCGCCAGGCCAATTAATACACCGGCGTCATATCCTGAATTCCTACCCGGTCCCTTCGGGGTCGCATCCCAGCGTACCTGGAAGTCGGATTCCATTTTTTTGAGTGAAGAGTTCGCTGGAGTACCAGGGCTGATAAACCATGCATTCTTCAGAAGCTCTTGACCAACAGTATCTACAAATGCACTGTCGTTCATACCTTGCGGCATGATGAAATTCTGCGGTCCATCAAATCGAATCCAATCCCTGAAATGTTTGACGCCGTCCTGAGTATTACTAAGCATATACAAGCTGTCGGGATTACCCTCCAGTGTTTTTGTGATTTCAGACCGGTAAGATGGTTGATCTGGATTAAATGCCACGGAATTGCCTATCTCTCCACCCAAGGCCTTAAATGCATCTATAAAGCCAGCCTGGTTATTTTTCCCCCAATCATTATTAAAATAGATAATCGCTGGCTTACGAAAACCCGCCTGATAAGCCATCATAGCTGCAGCAACCGCTTGTAGTGAATCTGACGACAAAGTGCGAAAAAACAGTCCTTTCGTCTCCCCTCTTTTAGCCATATTCGTAAACGTTGACGACGTCGATGCGGTGGCTATGACCAAAACATCTTTTTCAACCGTTACCGAACTGAGTAGCGGCGCAGTAATACCTGACGAAATTGGACCCACTAAAGCCGTTACACCTTCAAGGTCGATCAGCTTTCGAGCGGCGTCGACAGCGAGAGACGCCTGAGTATTTGAATCTCGAACGTCGTATACGAGATCACAACCGACTCCAAGTGCCGCTCTAGCTTCATTTACTTGCTCTACTCCTAGCTGAGCTGCTCTAGAAATAGGCACGCCGTGAGCGCCGTAAGCACCAGTCAACGAAAGTACAGCACCGACTTTATGTTTACACGCTGCGATAGACGTATTTAACAAACCCGAACCGGCCATACACAACAGAACTGCACCCAATACTCCGACGGTCTTCTTTTGTAGCATTTTCATCTCCATTACTCCTTATATTTATTAAAGGCAAACAATAAGTAACTAATATATCTTTCAAATCTGGACCTGATTGTATAACGAACTGACTCTGAGCCAAAACCGATTCCACGGTCATTCTGAGGTTGCAAGTTCTAATAATAATCCGTCGCGGTCGGCATAATGATCCAGAATTGAAAAATGATTTGCATTTTCAATCAACGCTGATTGACTGCCTTTACCTCGGCCAGCTTGCATCATCGCAAAGTCCTGCATTTGCCGAACTTTTTCTGAACCTTCATGTGTGCCGACAGCTAGAACCAGTTCGCCGGCGAAGGGTTCACTATAAGCAATCGGAGAAAAATCGTCGACATCATTTTCGGTTAGTCCTATTTCCAAATTACGATCAATATAGATCACTGGCTGGAGATCATAGATACCACTAATGCCCATAGTCCTACTAATCAGTGGGCACTGGTTTTGAGTGTGGTGATGCCACTGGGTAGTAGCCAGAATTGAAACGATTTGTGCCCCCGCAGAGTGTCCAGCTAAATGGATGGCACTGCCATCGAATCCCCAAGTGTTAAATCGACCAAAAAGATCAACAACCATTTTCCTACATGAGTCGACAAGCTCAGTCATGGTCACGTCGGGACAAAGAGGATAATTCGCACCGACAAATGTCCAGCCCTTTTCTACGAAAGCCGGGGCCATAAACTCAAAGTTTGACTTATCCTGGGAATACCAATATCCACCATGGAAAAATACGTGTACCGGAAACCCGGGTTTGCCAGGAAACACATCATAGGTCTCGAGACTGTGATCTCCATAACGAACATCTAATTTTGTCTCTAGTCCTTTACGGGCACGGTCACTATCACGCTTCCAATTAATCGGATAATCGTCGTAGCCTGGGATTCTATGTTTTTGGTTATACAGATCCTCCAGTTCGTCCTTGTTATATCCACGATAAATTTTTTCAGTCATCAAATTCTCCAGCTATCTATATCGGAACTTCAAACATTCAATAACACAATCGAGAATAAGCTTTTAAGGATACTACGTACGACACCCAAACAGTAACCACTAATTTTGTAGAGAGCCCGACACTTGTTACTATCAAACAATGAACCATTCTTTATAAAGGCCATTTCTATAACGGTAAAGATAATCAGCCGAATACAATGATTCCTAAAGTCCAACTTGCTCCAGATTACGCCGTTAGTCAATTGATTGTTGGAGGCTGGCAGCTTCAGAACCGAGGTGATGACGCAATTGAAGATCTTCTGCAACTCAGTCGATTGGGGATTACCGCTTATGAAACGTCGGATACCTATTCCGACGGACAAAGTCTCCTAGGTAGGTTTCTATCCAAAGCCCGGCAGTCACTCCCTAGCGAGAATTTTTCAGGTATTCAAATTCATACAAGATACACCGCACCGGTAACAGGTTCGGCGCCGAGCAAAGCCACTATAGTCGCTTCTGTCGATCGCTCACTTAGAGAATTGAACCTCCCTCGATTAGATCTGTTACAACTCCAATGGTGGAACCTTAACGTACCAGGCTTCGAGGAAACTCTGTCACTGATTGGTGACCTTCGAAAAGCCGGAAAAATACACCACATCGGCACGACAAACTTTGGCATTCAACTTCTAGGCCGCGCAATAGCTACCAATGTCCCTGTAATAACAAATCAGGTCCAGTACTCGATCCTTGATCAACGAGCAGATAATCAACTTTCAAGCTATGCAGAACGATATGGTATCAATTTGCTGACCTACGGTGCATTGGCTGGTGGGTTTCTTGCACGGAAGTGGATCAGTACCCATGACCCAGTCGATCACCGGATGAACTCTACCCAATTTAGTCATGAATATCGTTCCATCATCGATATAGCTGGAGGCTGGAATGCTTTCCAAAACCTACTGCATGTACTTAGTGCCATCGCCTCTAAACACGGTTGTTCACCTTCTGCAATCGCTCTGCGATGGGTACTACAAAAAGGACCCGGAAGCGGCATCCTAATTGGCGTTTCCTCACCGAAACGACTGATGGACCTTCTACCTGCGTTTAAGATCAATCTTTCGCCAACCGATATGAACGCCATTCAAAAAACAGTACTACGCTCAAACGAAGATGTGGGAATACTCGAGCGTGATGTTAATTCATCGCTATTTGCCGCTGTACATTCCAATTAGTTTGGATCGCGGCCTCAGTTCTATCAGATAGAACTAAGTTAGATCATTCTGGTTGTAGCGCATTATTTGGCCGTGGCGTCCAGACTTATCTCGCTCGAGGTCATAACAATCACCCGCTGGTCCCGTCCTTTTCTTCAGCACCGAATCTATGAGCAAATTGTCTTCATCCGTAAGTACAAATTCAAAGACTCGCAGATTCTCTGTGATGTGGCGCGTAGATGTTGCACCGACTATCGCAGCGGCCACTCCAGGCCTGTCCAGAATCCAACGCAACGCGACAAGTGGAACAGTAACCTCATATCTATCTGCTATGGTTCTTAGACAGCGTAGCAGCTGCTGAAACATGTGCCAGCCTCCAAAATCTTCAATAATTAATTTGTATTTTGTCAGGGATCTATTCGAGAATAGCCCCATGGGCTCAGGCTTCCCGATCCAATCGGAAGATAAAAACCCACCAGCAAGAGTCCCGTAACACAGCTGACTGATGTTGTTTTTTAAGCTGAAAGGAATGAACAAATTCTCAGGTCGAACGTCAATCGGAGAGTATTGGGGTTGGTTCGTTGTTATTGGAACATTTGCCTCCAGCAGCGCCCGCAGATGTAAAGTATTAAAGTTCGTAATTCCAATTCTTGCGATCTTCC
>DCWI01000119.1 GCA_002328825.1 Nitrospiraceae bacterium UBA2166
GAATAGCTTCGACAATTGCTGGGCCAACGGTGATGTTCGGTACAAAGTGTCCGTCCATTACGTCGATGTGGATCCAATCCGCTCCACCAGTCTCAACTGCCATAACTTCATCTGCAAGCCGTCCAAAATCGGCAGCGAGCATTGATGGCGCAATTTTTAATGCTGGTGTCATGTGATATTGGAATTGCGGAGTGCCGTTATGCGGTCCTCAATACGCGGATGGGTTGAGATGAGGCTCATAAATCCACCTGACTTCCCGGAAATCTTCATTGTTGCTAGTGCGTCTTTTGTTCCGTAGTTAATTTGGGATTGTTGGACCCAGCTCCCTATTGTTTGTAATGCCGAGATCATGGAATTAGGGCCATAGACTTTGGCAGCAAATGCATCTGCGGCGAACTCACGTTTTCGTGAGAACCAGCAGATTGGGATCATTGCAAGGAATGACAAGACAATCTGAAGAAAAATATATGTGGCAAAGTACAACATTGGGTTACGGCTCGCAATGTGACGTGCGATGAACTGACTCAAGAAGTAGACAAAGGTGTTCATCAAACCAGCTAAAATGGTTGTGGTGAGCATGTCTCCGTTTCGGATGTGTCCCATCTCATGTGCAAGAACGGCTTGAAGCTCTTGCTCATTAAGGTTTTGCAAGAGGCCTGTTGAAACGGCAATCATTGAGTTGTTTTTGCTTGGTCCCGTCGCAAACGCGTTTGGATCTGGGGCATTATAGATCCATACTTCTGGCATTGAGATTTTCATTCCTCGGGAAATTTCTTGGATGGAGTTAAATACCACGGATTCTATTGAGGACCCTGGGCGTTCAATTCTCTGGCAGGACAGCATGGCTCGTGCCATTTGCTTTGAAAAAGCCAAACTAATAAATGCGCCTCCAAATCCGATGACAAACGACCATAACAGCATGGTTTGATTGATCGATCCTCGAAGATCAATGCCAAAGATTGGAAGGACAATCTCAACCAAAACTGTAAAGGTGATAGATAACGTAATAAAGATCAGGATATTTGAAAGAAGTAGTAGAAAAATTCCTTTCATTCGACTCATTAAATCGTCTCCTCTTAGTTGTTTTCCGCGAGAGGTAGAGGGTTGCTTGTCAAGGTTGATCCCAAATTAACCTGATGCCCAGATAAGTAAGCATGTGCAGTCATTCTGCGTCGTGAGGCTGGTTGAAGTTCACGGATTGCGATTGTGCCATGCCCTGTTGCAATGGTGATACTGTCTCGTGTTGTTTCGAGGACGGTGCCTGGAAATTGCAAAGAAGGCGAGGAATGTACTGCTTCGACATCCCACAATCGCCATTGCTCAGTTCCGTAATAGGTGTATGCTCCAGGCCAGGGATCCATCCCACGCACAAGATTTGCAATGTGTGATGCGTTATTACTCCATTGGATCATCCCATCTTTCTTTTTCAGAATTGGTGCAAGTGAAGCGTGAGCTGAATCTTGAGGTTGAGGGGTGATTGTATCTGTCTCAAGGGCATCAAGGGTTTCGAGTATCACCTCGGTACCGATGTTTGCAAGTCGATGTGCCAACTCGCTCGCACGTTCATTTGGTTGGATGGCAACGGGACGTTTTAACAAGATTGGTCCAGTGTCCATGCCGTGATCCATGAGCATTGACGTAACTCCAGTTTCTACCTCTCCATTGCAGATTGCCCACTGAATTGGTGCTGCACCACGATACTTAGGAAGTAAGGAGCCATGAAGGTTTACGCATCCAAATCTGGGGATATCGAGAACTTGTTGTGGCAAGATACGGCCAAAGGCGATGACAACACATGTGTCAGGTTCCCACTGGTGTAATGCATCAATAAGGGTTGAGTCTGTCATGACTTTTGGCTGCAGAACATGGATGTTCTCGTGTAAGGCGAAGGTTTTTACCGCCGACATGCTCATTTGATGGCCGCGTCCTTTCGGCTCGTCAGGCTGTGTGATCACTCCGAGAATATGGTGCCTAGAATATGATAGGGCTGTTAGTGTGGGAACTGCAAATGCTGGCGTCCCGAAAAACACAATTCGCATGAAGGTCACCCTGCGGCTACGTGTTCATGCGTACGACTCTTTTCGAGTTTCTTTACGCGTTTAATATAGAGACTTCGTTTCAATGGACTGAGCCTATCCAGCATTAAGACCCCTTGTACATGATCATATTCGTGCTGCATTGCGCGAGCTAGTAGTCCTTCGCCTTCAAGCGTGAATGGATTACCACTCCGATCAAAGCCGGTCATCGTGATGTTTGAGGCACGTTTGATATGGTCAACATATTTGGGAAGACTCAAGCAGCCCTCCTCTTCGAGAACCTCTCCCCCTTGAGAGCAAATAATTGGGTTGGCCATAACGATGATGGGGTGTTCGGGATCTTTTAGTGCGCCGTCAATAATAAAGAGTTGTAGGGGTAGGCCTATCTGGTGAGCAGCAAGTCCAATTCCAGGTGCTGCGTACATCGTTTCGACCATGTCATCAATAAGGTGCTGGAATTTGGCATCAAATGCCATAATTTTTTCGCCTTTTTGTCCTAGAATCGGATTGGGATAGTGCAGAATGTCACGAATTGCCAATTTCCCTCTCCTAACTCTCTGTCCAATGTTTGATTGCGAAAAGCCTCTTACCAGTAGCCTATTTTGTAACATCCTCTAAGCAGCAAAATCAAGATTCCTTCACGCACTTAGGCTTCTAGCAGAATGTATTGTGACTTCTGATTTCATCTACAAGGGGTTTTTGGTATGTGATTCTTAGTAATACCGAGGAGGTTTTCTACAACTCAAAAAACATGCAGTATGGAGCCACTTGTTGTTGTTGGAGGAGGAGGAAGCGTTCTCTTTATAAATTTTGATCCCTGCTGGTGCAGTTTTCTTTAGATCTGGTTGGTAGCAATGTCGTGTCATGACGGAATGGGATTGAGGCTGTTATAATCCGACAGTTTTCTAACGACGGCATCAATGGAGAAACTGCGGACTCTTTTGGGTAACACCACCACAGATCAACTATGAAATTCCTGAGATTGAAAATAGTGTTCAAGTGGCTTCAAGGTAGATTCCAATCTGCAGCTAGTGGTTCTCAGCAGAGTGGTGCTGGTGGTTATGACGTGAACGCAGAAGTTGAGCGGCGCACTCTTTTGATGCAATCCGTTGGGGTGCTGGCAGGGAAAGCTGTTGTTGTGTGTGGGGCTGTGGCTATTGGCATTATCCTCATCCTGATGAATCTTGGAAATGGCATTAAGGGCATCAAACTCGGATGGTTTATTCTTACCCATCCGTCAAAGTGGGTTTCAGTTGGTACAGTGGTAGGTATGCCAGTGTGGGAAGTGCTTGCGATTGCCAGTGTATTGCTTGGCGGTGTGCTGATCTACACGACAATTCAACTTGTTCGCCGACCAATTTCTGCTTCCATAACTCCTCTGAAAAAAATACTGCTAGGTGGCTTTATGGTGATTGCTATTCCTTTTCTTGCAGTTGTAGCAGATACAGGGCAATGGTGGGTTATGAAACATGCATTTGATTATGAGACAAAAATGCATGTGCTTACAGGAGTGCAGAATGACTATGAGCGGTGGTTTCGCAAGACATTTTCTTCGGTGAGCGAAAAGGAAGTCCAACGTGATCTCTTGGTAGGGTTTCGGAACTACTTTCGGGACAAGGAGTTGGAAAGATTAGATGATGACGTTGCCGCACATACGCAGAAAGTAGATTGGTGGTATGTAGAATATCCCGATCTTATTGAGGCAATTACAAAAAGCTCGCATCGAGCGATGGCTACTAGTTATCGTGCAGGGTCGCCAGGCGATCGTGAGGGACAGCTCAAAATCTCCATTGGAAGGGACGAAGGGGTTGTGCTTCAATTGGTGTTGAGTATTGAAGAGTCGATGGTTAATCAGGTGAATGCGTCCCAAATGACGACGATCATGAGGGACACTGATCGTGACGGCACTCCTGATGAGGTTCAAACTATTCCAACAATAGAATGGGGTTATACCGGCCCTGTGACTCTGGAAGGATTTATTCCGTTAAAACGAAATGCCGGTTTTGATGTTGTGTACGGCTTGTGGTCCCAAGGAATTGGCTATGCAGTCAATTTTTTCTTGCATGGATATGACTCAACTCTTCCTCGCGGTCTTTTGCCGGGTGAAGATCAGGGTTAATAGGTACTCGTTATAATAGAGGAGGTATCTTAGAAATATGATTGCAAAGATCTATACCATTATCGGTATAAGTATTGTGGGGTGGGTTTTTCTTTTTTCTTTCAACTCTGTAGCTGCAGAGAAATATTCAACATATATTGATATTCTTGAAGCAGTACAGATTACCCCTGAAGTGGATGGAGCAGAAAAAATATGTGGTGTATGGGAGATGCATGTTCACAATATGTTGAATCACAAAGAATATCAATATATGTTGCATGTCCCTTCATTTCTGGATACAGCTGCAGGCCCTATTACAAGTACAGGAGCTGTTCCTTCTAAACTGATTGTCAATGGTCAGACGGTATACATTAGATGGGATTTTCCTGGAGGGTATTCAGAGGACAGTCTGTTGCTTCGGCGAGAAAGGAGGGCAATGGATGGGACATTCACAAATTTTGCTGGGGCTCGAGGATCCGTTTCTGGAAAACTGATTCGCCCCTGTGCTCAAAACAATGAATGATCAATCTGAAAAAATGATCGCTGCAAAAGTCGGAGAAATATTTGAAATTTGTCTTTGGGAAGATAGGACTCGTGGTGAGCTGTGGGTATCAACATATAATTCTGATCAGATCTCACTCATTGATGATGATTTTCAGCGAAAGACTTCTGGAACCATTAATGATTCAGGAATGCGGATATTCCGCTTTCGGGCTGAGCAGTCTGGGAGGTATGGACTGGTCTTTGAAAAGCGTTTGGGATGGAGATTTACGTCCATAAAACGGAGAGACTATGTTGTGTCCATCAAAACGTAGGACCAAATGGTATGTCTGATATTGCCTACTTAAATGGAGAATTCATGAAACTTGCTGAGGCCACTGTTTCCGTTGAGGATCGAGGTTTTCAGTTTGGTGATGGGGTTTATGAGGTTATCCGAGTATATGATATGACGCCGCACTTGTTGCGAGAACATATTGATCGACTCAAGTTTAGCGCGACATCGATACATTTAGACGAGTGGCTCTCCTATGACGAGTGGGAAAAAATTGTTCAGGAAGGGATTAGTCAAAGCGGATACGCTGAAGCCAAAGTCTATATCCAATTAACACGTGGTGTGGCGCCACGTGACCATCGTTTTCCTTGCACGACGTCTCTCACCAGGGTCATGACGGTACGCGAAGTTGAGCCTGATGACCTACAGCTTCGGAAAACTGGAGTTTCTGTAATCACCGCACAGGATATTCGATGGAATCGGTGTGATATCAAATCGCTGAATTTGCTTCCAAATATTCTTGCAAAGCAGCAGGCGATACAAGCAGGGATGTTCGAAGCTTTATTTGTTAGGGAAGGGTTTGTGTTTGAGGGATCAAGTAGCACTGTCATGGTGGTATCCAATGGTGTTTTGTATACGCCAGCAGAAGGGCCGCGCATTTTATCTGGAATTACCCGTGATTGGGTGTTGAGTGTCGCCCGTGCTAGCGAAATCAAGGTTGTTGAAGAACCCGTGTCGGTAGAGATGATGCTCGATGCCCAAGAAGTGCTGCTTACTGGGACGATCATTGAGATTATGCCTGTGGTCAAAGTTGACGAATATTGTATTGGTGATGGAAAACCTGGGAAAATATACCATCGCTTGTATCAGAAGTTCCTCTCTTCGATTTCTGAATTGCGCTACCGGCACGTTTGCACGTAATGTCATTTGACCATGAGTGTTTTGTGAGGTAGTAGCCTTGATGGAGAAATCACTCGATGCTGCAATAGTTACTCAAACGCTTTGAAATAGGGACAGGCAACTGATGTGAATTTTTCATGTGCAGAACAAAACGAACGGTTCCTTCTGCGTGTTTTGATTGAGAATAACATTGTAAAAACGTCCAAGTGAGAATCACTGGAGGATGGGCTTTCTGCTATTTAGTAGACTTGTTCTGATGTGGTTATGGTGACCGGCGCCCTTTTATAGCGCTATTGAGGCAGTGAATTCAGCATTGTTCGGTGCTGTTCTACAAGTGGCACCATACTTGATGTTGCGTTTTCCCCTCACCAATTTGAACTAGAGGAGGCTCCGTTGTTTTACAATGGGCCATTGCTTGGGGACAGCGGGTGTGGAAACGGCATCCTGTAGGCGGGTTAAGAGGTGATGGTACATCTCCTGGAAGTGGAATGCGTTCTGTCTGTATTGTTGGGTCGGGGATAGGATTTGCTGAAATTAGAGCTTGGGTATAGGGGTGCTTAGGTTCGCGAAATAGAGTGTCAACAGAAGCCACTTCGGCGAGTTTTCCAAGGTACATGACCGCAACTCTATTTGCGATATGTTGTACTACATGAAGATCGTGGGAGATGAATAAGTAGGATAGGTCGTGTTCATCCTTAAGATCTTGAAGTAGGTTGAGAATTTGGGCTTGGATTGACACATCCAAAGCCGATACGGCTTCATCACACACAATAAACTTAGGTTTTAAGGCGAGGGCTCGTGCTATTCCTATTCGTTGTCGTTGTCCTCCTGAAAATTCGTGGGGGTAGCGGGATTGATAGGTTGGAGAGAGACCTACGTGTTCGAGTAATGTGGCAACCTTTTGTGTTGTTATCTGCCCATTACTGAGTCCATGGATGTTTATTGCTTCGCCAATGATTGACCCGATGGTCATGCGAGGATTTAGTGAACTATATGGGTCTTGGAAGATAATCTGCATATCAGGTCTCGTGTGCCGAAGTTGTGCTGCATTCATTACTGTGATGTCTTTGCCATCAAAGACGATTGTTCCAGATGTTGGTTCTATGAGGCGAAGGAGTGTTCTCCCTACAGTGGTTTTCCCACATCCTGATTCGCCAACTAGCCCAAGTGTTTCGCCTGCGTACACCTTGAACGATATATCGTCAACAGCTTTAACCCATCCAGTTATTTTTGAAAATACACCACGGCGAACGGGAAAGTGCTTTTTAAGCTTGTGAATATCAAGAAGTATGGGCGTTTGTAATGGGGTTTGAGTTGTCATGGTTTATGGTTTGCGTAACATTTAAATATCAGCTGATGTCTGCCTTTTTGTACAGCCAGCAGGCCGTTTCGTGTGCGGGGTCGGTCTGAATTAATAACGGGTCTTGATTCATGCAGTTGTCGAGTCGATCTTTGCAACGCGGCGCAAAGTGGCAGCCTTGCGGGTATAGCAGTGGGGAGGGAACCATGCCGTCAATAGCTTTGAGGCGGGTAGACGGATGGCCTGGTCGAGGGAGTGCATTGAGCAGGGCTTTTGTATAGGGATGTTGGGGGGTTTTGAAGAGCGTTAGCACATCAGTG
>DCWI01000106.1:0-5201 GCA_002328825.1 Nitrospiraceae bacterium UBA2166
CGCAAAATAGTCTTGGCTGGATGTCTGCCACTGGGCGGGGTGTGCCGCAAGACGATGAGGACTCGGTGTACTGGTATCGCAAGGCTGCGGAGGCTGGCAATGCAGATGCCCAATACAATATTGGCGTGGTTTATTATGAAGGAAAAGGAGTGCCAAGAGATGATGTAGAAGCTGTGCGTTGGTGGAGGCAAGCTGCAGAGGCTGGAGTTCCATCGGCCCAAAGTCGTCTTGCGGTGAGGTACTTTAATGGGCAAGGAGTACCGCAAGACGATGTGCAAGCGCACAAATGGTATAGCCTTGCTGCAGTGACTGCGACTGACAACGAACTTAAAACTTTTGCAAGCAAGTCTCGTGATGTTGTGACAAGCAGGCTCTCCAAGGATCAGCTTGTGGAAGCTAAACGGTTGGCTCGTAAGTGGATCTTGAATCACTGACATTTCATTGTACAGTACACATGCGTAATCATCTCAGCAGCTTGAATTTTGTATTTTCTATCAGGTACTGTTCTCCATCTCTCGTCTTTCCTGCTTATCTTTCTTACTTGTAGCTATACCGCTGAGATCTTTGTGTCGATGTGGTGGGAGTTTAGAAATGGAGAGTATTTAACTTTGAGAAAAGTATATCTGATTGAGAAGTTATGAGAGTATTGCAAAAATATTATGGGAACGATGAAATAGTCTCGCCGATCAGGGTGTGTGATGTTGCATCTGAAATCGTTATTGTGGCTGTCTTCCCTGGACATATTTCTTCGCTTGTTTTTGGAAAGACGGCTATGGTATTGCCATCGGTTCTCCCCATCCACTGATCTTTTGATTTTTTTGCTTCCCCCTGAACTAGAACTTTAGCTTCCTGTCCGATCAATACACGGTTTAATTTATGCGACATCTTGTTTTGCAATTCGATTAAACGAGAGACTCGGTCGACTTTCACTTCCCGTGGAATATTATCAGAATAGCGTCTCTCCGCAATCGTATTTTTTCGTTCAGAGTACATGAAGGTGAAGGCCGAATTGAATTCAATTGTTTCCATCACGCGATAGGTATCCATAAAATCTTTCTCACTTTCAGAGCAGAACCCAACAATCACGTCGGTAGTTAACGTGAGTTGTGGACAGCGGTTTCGGATCTTAGCGACAAGATCGACAAAATCTTGTTGAGTGTATGTCCGATTCATAAGTGAGAGAATTCGATCACTTCCTGATTGAAGTGGAAGATGGATGTGCTTACAAATCCGCGGATGGTCAGCAATAATATCTAGAAGGCTTTCTGGAAAATCTTTTGGATGTGGTGAGGTAAAGCGCACTCGTTCAATTCCAGGAACATCTGCCACGCGAACGATCAGATCGACAAAATTCGTTCCATTTACAGCATATGAATTTACGTTCTGTCCAAGAAGAGTGATCTGTTTGACTCCGTTGACTGCTAAGTGGCGGACTTCACGAATAATGCTTTCTGGGCTTTGACTTCGTTCTCGTCCGCGAGTGTAGGGGACGACACAAAAGGTACAAAAATTATCGCAGCCACGCATAATGGAGACTAAGGCTGTTACGTTGTCGGTTTGTTCGGGAATAATCTCAGCATAGGTCTCATATTCTGACAAACTTACTTCCATGCTATGGCGATGTTCAGTAATCGCCTTCGTGAGCAGGTTTGGAAGTTTTCGATATCCATCTGGGCCGATAAGTACATCGATAACAGAATCAGGCTTTATGAGGTCGTCTTTAAGGTTTTGCGCCATGCATCCAAGCAATCCAACGACGAGATCACGCTCACGCTTGAGATGTTTTAATCCTGCAAGGCGTGCGTGAATTCTTTCATGGGCAGATTCTCGAATTGCACAGGTATTTATTAGTACAATGTCCGCGTTATCAACATGATTTGTGAACTCAAAATCATGTTGCTTGAGGATGCTGCGTATGATACCGCTGTCATACTCATTCATCTGACAACCAAATGTCTCAAGATAGATTGTGTGGATCATGATGCCACCGCCAAGCACTTCTCCGATCCTGTACTTTTGACAGCTAACTTCCCAACCGCTTTATCACCCAGTATTCCAGCAATGCAAACTGTGCGTAGCTTGTTTGCTAGATCTTCGTTTGATCGGACACTTACACGGATATATGTATCCGTAAGTCCGGTCCAATAGCCATCAATATCTTGTTCCTCAAAAAGGACAGATACGCATTCTCCTATATAACGCTTGTAGGCAGCAATTCGTTTAGCTTGGGAAAGAGCTCTTAATTGCTTACTTCGTTCTTGAATAATCAGTGGATGAGCAGTTGGCGCAAGTTTGTCCGCCACTGTCCCTGGCCGTTTAGAATAGCTAAATACGTGTAAGTAGGAGAAAGGCAGTGCATTGATTGTATCGACGGTATGATTGAATTCTTGTTCGCCTTCTCCTGGGAACCCTACCATCACATCAGTCCCGAAGCATGCGCCAGGAATCATGCGTGCAGCTTTCTCGATGCGTTCTCGATATTCACAAACCGAATAGCGCCGAAGCATGCGGCGTAAAACACTATCATCTCCGCTTTGGAGAGGTACATGAAGGTAGTGACAAAGAATAGATGAGTGAGCCATGTGATCTAATAAGTCATCTGGAATGGTAGTGAGTTCAATAGATGAAATCCTGATACGTACAATCCCATGGAGCTCCTCCAAGCGTCGAATGACATCGAGAAGTGAATATCCATTCGACTCATATTTCCCAATATTAACCCCAGAAATGACAATCTCTTTGTGCCCACAGGAAACAAGCGCTTGGCCCTCTCGTAATAGGTCGCTCATTGTGCGACTTCGTTCTCGCCCCCGGGAAAAAGGAATGTTACAAAATGAGCACATGAAGTCACAGCCATCCTGTATTTTTAGTGTTGCGCGAGTTGATTTAAAGGATCCAACTCCATTGATGACAAAGTCGTCGCGAGTGGGGATTCCTCGGACGATTTCAGGAGTATTGTTCTTCTCAAGAGAAGGGATGAAGTCCAAAAGATCCATTTTGTGCTGGCTTCCAACAATTAAATCTACTCCAGGCATTAATCCTAGTGTGCTAGTTCCAGTTTGAGCATAGCATCCTGTCACGGCAATAAATGCCTTGGGAGAGCGGTTGAGGGTTTGCCGTATTGCACGACGGCAATCGGTTTCCGCCCCATGTGTTACAGAGCAGGTATTCAAAATGAAAAGGTCAGTTTCTTCTCCAAATGGCACAAGCTGAAAACCAGATGATTGAAGCTGATGGGAAAAAATAGCAGTTTCAGATTGATTAAGTCGACATCCAACTGTATGTACAGAAGCACGGAGTTTCATGGCATTATAAGAAGTCTCTATCTAGTAAGATAAGGTGATTTTTTGAAGCTTTTCAGTTGAGTATTCTCTAAACAGAGGGAATTCTTTAAAAAGAATAGGGTGTGTCATGGGAAAGAGAGATGGTGAGGGGTAAAGCATAATCTTGGCAGGGTAGACTAGAGAGTAACTTGAACACAGCGCTGCTATAACCCAGACTGTAATCCAATCGTTTATCGAGGGGTGAACGCGTTTGTCAAATATGTTTTGCATTGGGCCCCTAAGATTTACTCCCATCGCCATAAGTATAAGCGGCTGTTTTATCGGAATACGGTTCAATGCTTGGCGCATGTTGGGGTGGAGGGGAAAAGAATGATGTGTTATGCCTGATACAGAAGAAGAGCGGACGACATTCCAATGAAGGATTTTTGTGTTTGCTTTTGCACTTTTATAATTGCGGGTTAGCTAAGGCGCCGTTTTTCTGTCGTGCAACATGTCAAGATTAAGTTGGGCGTTTGGATTGCCAGTTTGTGCTGATTTTTTCCATCAGAACACTGCTTCCTTTTTATTTTTCAGTACTCCTTCTCCGCTATCGAGCATCACTCCAAGGTTGTACTGAGCCCACGTTTGGCCATTTTCTGCAGCTTTTTTTTGTATTGAGGAATGTATGCACAGCATATTTAGATGATTTTGTCAGCTGTTTTCTTTTTTTTCAACTGTATTCTTTTGTTCTTCGACGGGCGGAAATTTATTGAGGCAAGAGCGTTTGATTTCCTGAGCTTCGAGATCGCTCTGTACGCCATTGATTGATCTAATGATACAGTCGTCATAGCCCATCATTGCACCCCCAATAGGTCTCCTTGGACTCACAGCTGAAGCTGGCCATAACGACAATGGCTAGAAGAGACAGCGTGATCCAAGGCATACGGAGTTCTCCAGCACCGTTGAAAAATTATAGAAAATTATACTCTTCTGTCGATGATGATTCAATATTTGTGTATTTCGCGGTGGGATTTAATGGGGAGAAAACGCGATCACAGTACTAATTTGTCCTTGTGAGATCTTTTGTTTTTCCAGGATCCTGTTCACTGAATGCTTTTGTCGTATCTTGATTGGTACAGTTGTGTCAATTGAGATACGGCTCCAATGAGAGGGGCCCATATTTACTCAATCTGCTCTCTGTAGATTTTCTATTGACCATCAATAGGTTCAAGCTATATGGCGTTTCGCTAATTTTATCTGGTATATGGGCTCTTAAGATCTTCTGGCTTCATTATTGCTAGTTCATCAGGAGAAAATGTATGAGGATATTACCAATCGCCGGGGCACTCCCGATAGTGCATTCAAACATGATGTGTGGGATGGTCTTCGGTTTGCCATTGTGCTTGGAGCTATTATTATCTTTGTATTTTCTATTTTTGCAAAAATACTTGAGATGCTTTAGCATGGCAGTCTCAGTTTGCTTAGTGACCTGAAGTGCTTGGGGGAGCCGTTGTGATTGGTCGACTAGAAAATTTACCCTCTTCAGTGATTTTTCGGCATCATGGTTCCACTTTCAGGCCTCAGTCGATTTTATTATTTCGCAACTCAGTTTAAAAGGAAATATTAGTGGAAGCGTGTTTGTTTCTTTATCTGATATGGGGATAGAGGTAATGGCGATGAAAGCTAGTAAACAGTGCTGTAATCTTCTACGAGCTCTTGTAGAGTATTAGAAGCGAGTTCAAATGGTCTATCTACGACGGACAGTATTGGAACCTGCCACAGTAAGTACTCAGAGTCAACAGAAAGATTGGAGCGTTTTTCAGCGTAAGTGGAACAGTGATGGGTGAGAAATTCGCGCGCGCATCCTGATTTTCTAGTGCCTCCCACTTGACTGGAGGAGGAGAAAAGAATGCTGAACAAATTGAATTCAATTTGTTC
>DCWI01000106.1:5520-5676 GCA_002328825.1 Nitrospiraceae bacterium UBA2166
AATTGAATTCAATTTGTTCAGCATATTGTAGATAGAGTTGATGAAAAAACACTTAGAGGGAGAAGCTATCGTGTCAAGAAGGGTACTAGATGGAGATACTTTTTAATAGTAAATATCCTTGCAGTGGAATAGGTGGCGGAGAGGGAGGGATTCGAA
>DCWI01000106.1:6052-16320 GCA_002328825.1 Nitrospiraceae bacterium UBA2166
CTTCGACCACTCGGCCACCTCTCCGTTTGAACACATTGAAATGGATTTGTTACTTTCTGCCGTACTTTGGGGTAGTTCTCTGCCTGTTTAAGTGGCGGAGAGGGTGGGATTCGAACCCACGGTCCCGTGAAGGACTGCGGTTTTCAAGACCGCCCGATTCGTCCGCTCTCGCACCTCTCCCTTAACGTTTTTCAATTTTATCCATGCCTCCCATATAGGGCTGAAGGGCTTTTGGAATAAGGACTGATCCATCTTCCTGCTGAAATGTTTCGAGAATTGCCACAACAGTACGACCAATGGCCACACCTGATCCGTTAAGTGTATGGACAAAGTCTGTTTTTCCATCAGATCCTCGGAATTTAATTTGAGCACGTCTCGCCTGAAACGTTTCAAAGTTTGAACAGGATGAAATTTCTCGAAACACTCCTTGAACCGGCATCCAGACTTCTACGTCATATGTTTTTGCAGCTGAAAATCCCATGTCTCCAGAACATAGAGTGACTACACGGTAATGAAGACCTAAGTGCTGCAGTACCGTCTCTACGTTGACGAGAAGACGATCTAGTTCATCATATGATTTCTCAGGGTTGGTGAAACTCACTAGTTCAACTTTATTGAATTGGTGTTGCCTAATCAATCCACGTGTGTCTTTTCCATATGATCCTGCTTCACGTCGGAAACATGGGGTTCCCGCAACATATCGTAGAGGAAGATCAGAAGAATCAAGAATTTCCTCACGATGAATATTGGTTACTGACACTTCTGCGGTTGGGATGAGAAAAAAATCATCTCTTTCGATATAAAACAGGTCTGATTCAAACTTTGGCAGTTGTCCTGTTCCTGTCATGCCCGCCCGGTTCACCAGATAGGGGGGAATTATTTCGAGATAGCCATGATTCTGAGTATGCAGGTCAAGCATATAGTTTATTAATGCCCGTTCTAGTCGTGCACCTGCTCCCTTATAAATAGTAAATCTGCTTCCAGACATCCGTGCAGCACGCTTGAAGTCCAAAATATCAAGAGATTCACCAAGTTCAACATGAGGTAGTGGAGAAAATGCAAGGTGAGGTGGTGTGCCCCATCTTCTACACTCTTCATTATACGATTCATCTTTTCCGGATGGGACTGTTGTGTGGGGAATGTTGGGGATTCGGAGCAAGAGGTCGTTTAGGCGATCCTCGGTTGGTTTAATCAATGCCTCGTCTGCTTTAATTTCATTAGCAAGTTTTTCGACTTCTTGAAGCAGTTCTGTGTTGTCAGGCTTTCCTTGATGTTTTAGCTTTCCAATTTCACTGAGAACGATTTTTCGGCGATGTCGCTTCTTTTCAACTCGTGTGACAAAGTCTCGTCGTTCAGTGTCCAGTTGCAAGAGAAGCTTCCAGTCAATTTCTTTCCCTCGATCGCCAAGCCGGGATTGAATCTCATCTCCCGATTCTCTGATCACACGAATATCAAACATCTATACACACGGTAACCCAAATGAAAATCAAACAGTGTATCCTCACTGATAGCAAAAAACCATGTGACACATGACTTTGCATCCCGCATAGGGCATCACGGTACGAAAACTACTCGTTGTGGCTTGTATCTTCGAAATCCATTTCATTGGCTCCAAACGGTTTTGGCCCGCTCATATACTCACTCACTGCGTCGTTAAAAATCTGAATGTCAGCGTTAGCATGAAGTGTATCGAGTTGTTTTTGAAATAATTCTCGTCGAATTACTTGTCTTTCTTTTTCCTCTAGAGAATCAAAATCTCCGGGCAATTGTATATCAACTAATTTAATCAAGTGATATCCATACTGTGTTTTCACTGGCCCCTTCACTTCGTTAACCTTCATAGAAAACGCCGCGTCTGAAAACTCCTGCACCATCATTTGGCGAGTAAATAACCCTAGGTCGCCACCAGTTGAGGCTGCTGATGGGTCTTTGGACACTTTTTTTGCAAGTGCTGCAAAGTCCATTCCTTGATCTAGCATTGCTTTTGCTTCTTCAAATGCTTGCATAGTTTCAGTTAGGATATGACTTGCTTGAACTCTCGTGTAGTCTTGTTTATGTGCATTATAATGAGTACGGACGGCTTCAATCCCTCCTTGCTCGTGAAGCATTTGTTTCGCCATCTCACCTACCATCACCTGTCTCCGAGTCTGTTCAATCTTATCGAGCACTGAGGTTAAGCGGTTAATATGGTTTCGTTGTGCCTCGTGATACATAACTTCTTCGGCGATTACTTGTTGCAAAACAATTTGCATTCCCTGTGATGTCTTTGCGCGTTGCCGTTCTTGAGGCGGCAATGTCTGTATCCATTTGTCAATACGATCCGATGAAATCTCTATTCCATTAACCTTTGCCACAATCTCAGCCTGTACACCTCCCGCAATCATCATGACTGAGAGCATTCCCAGTATTCCAACTTTCCACTGTATTTTGCTACCACGCATTACACTTCTTCCTCCTTACCTCTGACATAAAAGAATATACATTTCCCATCTGAAAACGGCATAAATCGGTCTTATATCCTGCAATATTACGCCTGCAAAGGCAAGGCTATATGACATTTCCTTATTCTAATTTGAAGTCACAGCGTTTGTATGAGCAGATCAGCCGATCTTCTCTCTCCATTGAATAGGGTGGATGGTATGGGTTGTGGAGTGCTTTGGTACCCTTGCCTGTTTCTTTGGGATGTATTGCCTCAGAGCTTGTTTTTAGTTTTAGAAATAGCAAGTGAAATGATTGAGGATGAACCATTCCATTCCATTACAACACTAGAAATACGATATAGGTCAATGCGAGTGTACTCATGAATAGCAAACCTAAATACGATAATATTCTCATAGCACGGCCAGGTCGGTGTTCCGATGGAACATCGTCCGAACACACTGCTCGTAAGTTTAGATAGCCTAGTACGGGTGCTGTCAGAAAAGACATAATGGTAGCAAAGTCAATCATTGTGGTCATGTTACCAATGAACAGTTCAAGGGCCACGACAGTGAGTACTGCAAGGGTTCCCAGAATAATCCAGTACGATGGTCCAATCTGGCCGTGTAGTTGATCTTGCAAGGCTGGGAATTTGAGGCTTCTAATAGCATGGGCGAGTGCCCGCGGAAATCCATCCACAATGGTCAATGACGTTGAGAGCATGGTTGTAAGTATGGCGACGATCACAATAGGGCGAATCCACTCGCCAAGTGCGATGGTGTACAGGCTGATTAGTTGAGTTGAAAACACGGTTCCGTGTGTGCTTAAGGTCTCACCAGTACTATGCATAACACCTGCCCCGATGATGACAAACGCGAATGCAACAATAGCTGTTCCAAAATAGCCAATCTGGAAATCAAGTCGTGCCGTGGCCACATCAGTTGTGACTCCTGATGCTCTGTTTTTTGCTAGTGTCCACAGGGAACTCCATACCGACAGGTCAATTGCTGTCGGCATCCACCCGAGCAGTGCGAGAAGAAACCCGAGGGGAACGATCAATTCGGAACCGTTGAATACCCAGAGCCCAGTGGTAGAGAAGTCGACTTGTGGCACTATCGCTACTGTGGCAGTCAGGGTGGAACAGGCAAGTAGCAACAGGATGATCTTGATGCTCGTATCCAGAATATAAAAACGACCGATCCAGAGAAGTAGGCCACACGCGAAGCATAGCACTCCCCCAATCATTGACAGGGAAAGGCTCAATCCAAAGATAAATTGCACGAGATAACTGGTAAATAAAATCACCGCCGTTTGGATGATGACAGATGAAAATGTGGTGAACACGACGTAGATCCAGAGAGCCCAGCGCCCGATCCTTCGATAGCCTTCGATGAGACTGAGACCGGTTGCAGCGGTATAGCGAGGCGCAAATTCGAAAAAAGGGTACTTGAGAATGATAGCGCACAAAATAATTCCAGAGAGGGCCAAGCCTGCCATCGCACCAGCTCTGGTTGATTGGACCAAATGAGAGACTCCGATCGAGGATCCTGCAAACAGGAGTCCAGGCCCAAAACATTTCAAAAATTGGACACGGTTCATTGGAAACAGTATTTGTTATCCTGCAACTTCAGCACGGTTTGTGTTATATCTGGATAAGTTGATTTGAACACCCAGAGCGTGTGATAAGGAGAATTAACCGACAGTTATTATTTGTTTTTGCGTTGAAACTATTTATGAAAACAAGATTTTTACTGCTTCAGGCAATTGCCTTTATTTTTCTCCTGCCTCATATGAGTGTGGCAGAGGGTAATAAAACTGGCCCGAATGTGCAATGGAGTCAGGATGAACTCACCATGGATGTTGTAGTGAAAAACCTTGGAGCAACGGCTGAAGCCAGCTTTCATTTGGTGCGTCTCAAGGGAGCTGAGGTACCTCATATTCACGATCGCCACGACTTAACGGTCTTTATCCTCGCGGGAAACAGTGTTGTCAATTTTAAGGATCACACGGTGTTGATGGGGCCAGGCGATCTTATTAAGATTCCACAAGGTCTCTGGCATTGGGCTAAAAACATTGGCCAAAACCCGACTAAAGCTTATGCAATCTTTACCCCACCGTTTGATGGGAAAGACAGACGAGTTGTAGAGCACCCATGATATTACACAGGAACTCTGATGCGCAGGAGTAGTAATGCCGCTATGACATAACCTGGTGAAACGTACTTATCTTAGCGTGAAAACTAAGTTTATTCATATCGTATCGCGCAAAGATAAGAGTCCTGTTATTGCTCTTGTCGGGCTTGACTTGGTGTTAGTTATCTCTAGCCAAGAGGGTATTGGTGATGGCAATCAACGTTGTACAACAATACCTTGATGAAGAATAGGCTAATTGATTACAGGTACATAGGAAGTAGTTGGTAGCAATATGAATAATCGCATTGAACAACTCATACAGCTCCTTGAGCATCGCATCGTTATTCTGGATGGTGCCATGGGAACGATGATTCAAGGTCATTTGCTTGAGGAACAGGACTTTCGTGGTCAGCGATTTACAAACCATCCCTGCGATCTTAAAGGAAACAATGATCTTTTGGTTCTTACTCAGCCAAAGATCATTGCGGAAATTCACCGTGCTTATTATGAGGCGGGAGCCGATATCATCGAGACAAATACCTTCAACTCAAATTCTATTTCGATGGCCGATTATCAAATGGAACATCTTGTGTACGAGTTGAATTTTGAAGCGGCAACGTTGGCGCGGAACGTAGCCGATGAGGTGGCTAGACACACTGGGAAGATGCGTTTTGTTGCCGGTGTGCTTGGGCCTACCAATCGGACTGCGACGATGTCGCCTGATGTAAATAATCCAGGTTTTCGAAACGTCTTTTTTGATGAACTTGTTGTCACATATGCTGAAGCTATTTGCGCACTCGTTGCAGGAGGAGCTGATCTTATTCTCGTCGAAACAATTTTTGACACTTTGAATGCCAAGGCGGCTCTCTATGCTATGGTTCAATTTAATGATGGGAAAACTAATCCGTTACCCATCATGATTTCTGGAACTATTACTGATGCCTCAGGGCGTACTCTCTCCGGCCAAACTACCGAAGCGTTCTGGAATTCAGTGCGTCACGTCAATCCAATTTCGATTGGTCTGAATTGTGCAATGGGAGCAGCACAACTCCGGCCATATATGCAAGAACTTGCTCATATCGCCGACACTCATGCAAGTGCCCATCCAAATGCAGGCCTTCCCAATGAATTTGGTGAATACGATCAAACTCCAGATGAGATGGCGGCCCTCATAAAAGAATTTGCTCAAGCAGGTCTGGTAAATATTGTTGGTGGCTGTTGTGGTACACGACCAGAATATATTTCAGCTATTGCCGCAGCTGTCACAGGAGTATCACCACGCGTCATTCCAAAACTACCAAATGCTTGTCGATTAAGTGGTTTAGAACCTTTGACTATTACCTCAGACTCATTGTTTGTGAATGTTGGAGAACGGACGAACGTTACAGGCTCTGCCCATTTTCGTAAATTGATCAAAGCCGATCAGTATGAAGTTGCCTTAGATGTTGCACGTGACCAAGTTGAAAACGGCGCACAGCTTACCGATGTCAACATGGACGAGGGTATGCTGGATTCAAAACAGGTCATGGGGACATTTCTTCGCTTGCTCGCATCAGAGCCAGATATTGCACGTGTCCCGATCATGATCGACTCTTCAAAATGGGAAGTTATTGAGGAGGGTTTGAAATGTGTTCAAGGAAAATCAGTAGTTAACTCCATCAGCCTCAAAGATGGGGAGAAATTATTCATTGAGCGAGCAAAAAAGATTCGCCATTATGGGGCTGCAGCCATTGTCATGGCCTTTGATGAACATGGGCAAGCTGCAACGAAAGAACACAAAATTCAAATCTGTTTTCGAGCCTATAAGATTCTGACGGAGCAGGTTGGATTTCCTGCGGAGGATATTATTTTTGATCCGAATATCTTTGCTGTTGCGACCGGAATTGATGAACACAATAACTATGGTGTGGACTTTATCGAAGCTACACGGGAAATCAAGGCCACCTTACCTTATGTGCTGGTTAGCGGTGGAGTGTCAAACCTATCATTTTCATTTCGCGGGAACAATCCCCTGCGGGAGGCCATGCATTCCGTATTTTTGTATCATGCGATTGATGCTGGTATGACCATGGGCATTGTAAACTCAGGACAACTCACAGTTTATGAAGATATTGAAGAAGAATTACGTGAGCGTGTTGAGGATGTTGTATTGAACCGTCGTTCTGATGCCACCGAACGCCTTCTGGAGATTGCGGACCGATATAAAGACTCTGGGAATTCAGAGCAGGAACAAGAAGACCCATTATGGCGTCAGTGGTCGACTGAGAAACGGCTTGAACATGCTTTGGTTAAGGGCATTACGGATTATATTGAAGAAGATACGGAACAGGCACGTCAACAGGCAGATCGTCCTATTGAGGTCATTGAAGGGCCACTTATGAACGGGATGAACGTTGTCGGAGATCTTTTTGGATCCGGAAAGATGTTTCTTCCTCAGGTAGTTAAATCCGCGCGAGTCATGAAAAGGGCAGTGAACTATCTTGATCCTTTTGTTAAGGCCGAGAAAACAGGAGAAAATCGATCAAAAGGGAAGGTGCTTCTCGCGACAGTTAAAGGGGACGTACACGATATTGGAAAGAATATTGTTGGCGTTGTTTTACAATGCAACAACTATGAGGTGATTGACCTTGGTGTAATGGTTCCATGCGATCGTATTCTCGACGCTGCCTTGAAGGAGCATGTTGACATTATTGGACTATCCGGACTCATTACACCGTCATTAGATGAAATGATCAACGTTGCAAGCGAAATGGATCGGATTGGATTTAAAATCCCATTGCTTATTGGTGGAGCAACAACGTCCATCGCACATACGGCGGTAAAAATTGATCCCCAATATCGTGGTCCAGCCGTATACGTGAAAGATGCCTCTCGCGCGGCGGGTGTGGCACACCAATTATTATCTCAGAATGCACAGCACTCCTTTGTGGAAAATCTGAAAGAAGAATATGAGGTTAGACGAGAACAGCATGCAAACCGTAAACAAAAGGGTAGGGTTGTCTCCATAAAGTCAGCACGTGGCAATGGAATGAAAACAGATTGGAAGATCTATCAGCCTCCCAAACCAAATATCCTTGGCATAAAATCATTTGAAAATTACCCTCTAAAGGATTTACGTGGGAGAATTGACTGGACTCCATTCTTCCAGACATGGGAACTTTCTGGGCGGTTTCCCGCAATCCTTAAGGATCCCATTGTAGGAAAAGAGGCTAGGAAACTCTATGAAGACGCACAAGCTATGCTGGATAAAATCGTTGACGAAAAATGGCTCATTGCCCGTGCTGTTCTTGGATTCTTCCCAGCAAACATGGTTGGGAACGATGATATTGAGGTTTATGCCGAAGAGAACCGTTCGACTGTTTTAGTGACACTGCATCACATCCGCCAACAGATGACGCGGCTTAAAAATAGTCCAAACCAGTGCTTAGCAGACCTCATTGCGCCGAAAGGTAGTGGGATAGAAGATTATATTGGTGTGTTTGCTGCCACTACCGGCATTGGAATCGATTCTATCGTCACGCAGTTTGCGAAAACATATGATGACTACAGTGTCATTCTGATCAAAGCCATTGCGGATCGTTTGGCCGAGGCTTTTGCTGAACACATGCACGAACGCGTCAGAAAAGAATTTTGGGGATATGCTTACGATGAGAATCTGTCAAATGAAAAGTTGATTGGAGAGGAGTATCAGGGAATTCGACCAGCCCCTGGCTATCCTGCCTGTCCAGATCACAGCGAAAAGGCATCCCTCTGGGAACTATTGGGTGTTGAGAAACATACCGGGATCCGCCTGACCGAGAATTTCGCCATGCTCCCTGCGGCGTCCATCAGTGGATTTTACTTCTCCCATCCTGGATCTCGCTATTTTGGTACGGGGAAAATTGGTCGAGACCAAGTCGAAGACTTGGCAAAAAGAAAGGGAATGAGTATGCAAGAGCTGGAACGCTGGCTCTCTCCTATTCTGGCCTATGAGACATGAGTTTTCTGAGATAGTAATATCTCACCACATATTTATTTGTGTGTGTCCAGTGTGCCATTTTCTGGACATATAGTCATTCATTCTTTTTCCACCTTAGTATGTATATCAGGAAGAAAGCTCATAATTACTATATGGAGTTCATTGGGTGATTTACACTCGAATTTTCAAAACTAGTATTGTCTGCCTTCCAAAACGTTTCTACGAATTCTTTCTTAAGTTCTGAATATATTTTTTTTCCTTCGGGAGAAGCTTCCTCTGCTCTCTTAATCTCAGGCCATCGAGATTCTGGAAACTTTACATACATATTGAATGTCTTAATAAGGCCTTGAATTTGTTTTGCAGAAAACTGAGGCATGTCTAAAATTGAACTTCCGGCTACCAGAGAATTGACTATATCTCCTTTTTTTAGAAAACCCAGCTTTTCACAATCTTCTCTCATTGGCGTTCCGGTAAATGGAGTAAAAGGGTAAGCATTTCTATCATCGGCATCAAACTGACGATTAAGCCGGACTGTGTCAAATGCCAATTCGTAAGTCTCATGAGGAAACCCAACAATATTGTTTACACTAAAAGGAATTCCTACTTCTTTGGTAATTCCAAATGATCTAATGACAATATCGTTTGTCATATGCCGTCTTATATATTTTCTTCTAAATTCATCATTCCCATGTTCAAGTCCAAATGAGATTCTGGCGCACCCCATATCGCGTAATACTTGTAGCCGGCGTTTATTTACCGTTTCTACCCTCGTCTGGCACCAGAAAGGAAGCCCAATTTCTTTGTATAATTCTGCAAATTCTTCAAATTCCCCCTGTTTCCACGAAAAAAACGTATCCGCCCAAAAATACAAATACTCTGCTTTCATCTCATTCTTATAAAAGAGTAACTCTCTCTTCATATTATCAAAACTCTTTCGACGCAAATAAGACTTTCCCTCTTCAGCTCGATATAGTTCCATTTGAGTTGGAGAATTACAAAAGGTACAAGGATAAGGACATCCGCGATGTGTTTCTACTGGAAACATCCTGTAGACTTGTCCTCCCATAGGCCGATAGAAGCGAGCTTCCTCAAAAATGCTCATATCAATGAGGGGGTTCTTGTCCATGTCAGTCATTCTCGTGAGATTTTTTCGAATGCTGCCATCCTTTTTCCGAATCCAGAGATTGTTTATGTCATCATATTCTTTCCCTTTGTCGAGTCGCCGACACAACTCTACTAGAGCATCTTCTCCTTCTCCTTTACACACGATATTAATTTCGGGATAACTCAATGCTACTTCTGGAGCAAATGTTGGAAATACTCCACCTGCGATTGTTAGAATCTTCAAGTGTCGAACTTTCTTTAATAGGCGCGTGCCTAGCAAAAACATGTCTTCGGTCGCAGATAAAGCTAAGAGATCAGGCCCAAATGCTGTTACCGCCTGTAGGAAGTCTTCATACACATCTGAATGCTTGAGTGTCATGGTAAGTTGAGCTACAGGCGAAGGCATTGTATAGGATCGAGCCATTAGCCGATCAGATTTTGATTTGTCTGAGTCAACAGTGGAACCATCAATCGTATCGTAATATGTTGTGTCAAAAAGTTCGACTTCAAAACCCTCCGATTTTAGACACGCTGATAAAAGAGCGATGCCAGGAGGAAGCATATTCATCCCTTTATGATTTGGGTATATGAACATTACTTTTAAAGCCATGCATTACTCCTTCCGCATTCTCGATGAATTTCGTCAAGTAATCTGA
>DCWI01000106.1:16692-34275 GCA_002328825.1 Nitrospiraceae bacterium UBA2166
GTAATCTGATTGAGAGGGACGATAGCAGATTAAACATTGTGAAGAAAGCTTGGTATTGTCAAGTTTCGTTTGACTCTATTGTTGGGCTGATAGCTATTCATGATTGGTTTGAATCCTTGTTTGAATCAAGGTCTAGTGGACATTGATTGCATCGAGATATTTACGCCGATAAGTGTTCAGATGGTATGGGGGTAGTTTCCAATTAGGGTTTTACCACAATATGAAGCATTGGCCTCATGAGAAGGAAGTGGCGATAAGAGCAGAGTGTTGTACATCCGAGTTTAAATGTACCAGGCTTTTCTGCTGTGAATTCGAGGACTGTTTCGCCGCCTGGGAGGATCACAGTTTTTTCCACACCAAATTTGGAAGGTGTGACCGAATGTTCTGTATCAGGGGTCGTGAAAATTAGCTGAACCTCACTTCCGCGTTGCACTTCGATGACACTGGGGGTAAAGCCATGTACTGTCACGATGACATCAAACTGAGTAGGGGAGATTTGTGATGCTGCATTTTGAGCGAAGAGAAAAATTATGATAGTCAAGGAAAGAATCAAAAGCTGAGATATAGGTCTGTAGAATACACTCACCTTGATTGTTTCTCTCTTTGATGGAGTCGTTCGAACAGTTCTAGGGAACCATTTTTCCCCGTAATCTTTTGTATCTCATCGAGTAGTATACCCTCTCTCAATCCGAATTCGCTAACAAAAACATTTGCAAATCCTAAGTTTTCCATGATGAGCTGAAGGATGAGGATGCCGGCGACGATTACATCTGCCCGCCCAGCTTCTATTCCTGTCATTATTCGACGCGCGGCAATTGTTTTGTTGACGCATGATTTTCTTATTCGCTGAATAGCCTCGAGATGAATACAGTATTGATGAACTTTTCTTGCGTCATAATTTTTCAGCTGTTGATCCATGACCGCCAATGTCGTAATCGTTCCGGCGGTTCCAATCAACCTTCTATCCTCAATGTTTCCGATTTTATCTTTAACAGCTTGTAATCGGTCCAATATGAAATGCTTTGCCTCACTAATTTCGTCATCACGGACGGGATCGGATATAAAAAATTTCTCGGTTAATCGTACAACGCCGAGGTCAGTCGAATAGAGTTTATCGGGTTGCCCGTTGTTTGTAGTGATAAACTCTGTACTGCCTCCACCGATGTCTATGGCGAGTATTCGGGTGAGGGGAGGTGTGAGTCCGGTAGTAATACCGATGAGCGTTAGCCGCGCTTCTTCATGGCCTGAAAGTATTTTAACTGTAAATCCTACGTCCGTTTGTACGCGCTGTAGAAATTCATCACGATTTTTAGCATCCCGAACGGCGCTTGTAGCTACTATTATTGGGTGATTGATATTGTGTTGTAGAAGAATTTGGCGCCAATGTTGGAGTGCTTGGATTGTGCGCTCCATGGCAAAATATTGTAATGTTCCGCTGTGTTGTACTCTTTCACCAAGTCTCGTAATAGTTTGGTCTGAATATACGGCTGTCAGCCGTCCATTGGATCCGGTTTTCGTGATTAGCAATCGTAGTGTATTTGTGCCGAGGTCAATTCCGGCGATGTGTTGGGGAGGCTTAGAAAATGGTTGAGACGATGTCATGCATCCCACGTTGGGTTTCACCATCATCGCTCATCGGGCGAATAATGGCTGCATCGCATGCTTGTTGCGGAGAAATTCCCTGACAAATGAGGCTTGCGGTATAGATCAACAGTCTTGTGCTTACTCCCTCATCAAGGCCGTGGTGTTGTAAATTTCGTACCTTTTCTCCAAGTTTGACCACACGTGCTGCCATGCTTGGACTAATCCCTGTTTCGTGAGTGATAATCTGGCATTCAAGATCACGAGGAGGATAGTTAAATTCAATGGCAAGAAAACGTTGCCGAGTACTTTGTTTGAGGTCTTTGATGGCGCTTTGGTATCCGGGGTTGTATGACATCACCAGCATAAAATTGTCAGTCGCTTTGAGAATTTCTCCTCGTTTTTCAACTGGGAGGATCCTTCGATCATCCGTGAGTGGATGAATGAGTACCGTCGTGTCTTTTCTTGCTTCGACAATTTCATCTAGGTAGCAAAGTGCTCCGTGCTTTACTGCAAGGCTTAGTGGACCATCCATCCATACTGTTTCATCATCTTTTAGCAGATAGCGTCCTACAAGATCAGAAGAGGTGAGGTCCTCGTGGCAAGCAACGGTGATAAGAGGTCGTTTGAGACGATAGGCCATTGATTGTACAAAGCGTGATTTTCCGCATCCTGTAGGTCCTTTGATGAGGACCGGAATTTTAAGCTTTGCTGCAGTGGTGAATAGCTCAACCTCTCCCCCAATTTCAGCATAGTATGGTTCCTTGTCGAGTGAATATGAGTTGATTGGTGAGTGTGCTGTTTTTGATGGTACTGTCATTACGTGCAATTGGTATTGTGGAGGTGTACGAATAAATAATTCATATACTGTTGAAGTTCAATGTGTAGTGGTGGCATGGCGACGGGAGGCATTCACAAAGGCACGAAAGAGTCGCTGATTTGGTTTTGAGGATTCGTATAGATGCTCTGGGTGCCACTGAATCCCAACAAAAAATGTACGCATTGGTGCTTCGATTGCCTCGATAATTCCATCTGGGGCGATCGCGCTTACGGTGAGTTGTGGAGCTACCATTTTCAATGCTTGATGATGGCAACTATTGACACGGAAGCGACGGCGACCAACAATTTTCGAAAGACGGCTTTTGGGAGTAACAGAGACGGAATGTGTTGTGCAGGTAACTGGTTCATCTGGTTTGTGGTTTTTGGCATGAGGTAGTTGAGTGGAGATATCTTGGATGAGGCTGCCCCCAAGCGCCACATTGACTGTTTGCATACCACCACAGATGCTAAGTAATGGCATGTTGGACTTCCAGGCGGCTTTGGTGAGCGCGATGTCAAACTCTGTTCGAGCTCTACTCATAATGGTATAGGGGTAAAGTGGTGGTTCCTTATACCAGCAAGGATTGAGATCTGCCCCACTTCCAATCATCATCACACCATGCAATTGTTTAGCAAACAATGGACGGAGAGTGTTCATGTGAGTGTATGGTAGTATGAGGGGAATGGCACCTGCCTGTTCTATAGCCTTCATGTATCGTTCTGGAACGTAGTAGGTTGGGCTAGGACTCCTGATTGCACCGTCGTGTTCTCCGGAATGGAAGTCTGGGCTGATGCCGATAATAGGTCTCATTGCGTCGTTTCATCTTGCTCTAGATCGTCTGTTTTTCTCAGTTTTTTCTGGAGTGCCTCTTCTGTTTGAGGAGGAAGTCCTGCAAAGCGGATCGGTTTTTCGCCACGAAGGTGACTGGGTGTCAGAATATATGTTCCGCGTATTGAGGGAGTCCAGATGCGACAAGCGGCAACCTCATCGCCACCCGTGAGGGCATAAGCAGATCCTCCGGCAAATCCACCGAGAACTGCGTATGCTATTTTTAATGGGGTGTAAAGAAGATTGGCAAAAAAAGCTCCAATCTCAGCACTTTCTTTAGGTATGGTGGAGTCTGCACTGGCGGGGGTTATCATAGAAAACTGGCCAATTAGTAGTAGCATAATCATTGCTGTGAGTATTTTTTTTGTTGGCAATTCCATTGTCTCGATCTCCCTGTTTGTCACTGACTATCAAGTGATTCGTCAATCACGGATGTATTGTAACAATCGTTTCTTCGATCTACAACGTGTTTTATGGAGAGGGTTTTTGTGGGAATGATGTGTGAATTAGAAAATGCTTGCCAAGTACAACAAGTAGGAGAGGATTGTGGTTTGGTATACTTGGTATGTAGAAGATGTTATGCGTGCAGTCTTAATGCGAACGCTATGCCAAAAACTAGAGATAAAGAATATTGTATTAATGCAAGAAAAATAAATTGATTGCGACGATAGATTGAATGCATTACTTTAAAATTCTGTTCTAAGTTTAAAGGCATTTTGGAGTATATTATTTTGGGACGCACATTCAATAGTAGAATTATTTGAAAGGAGAGTAAGGTGAGTAAGGTGAGTAATTCGCAATCAATTCGTTTGTTTAAAGAGGCCCAACGGCATCTTCCTGGTGGTGTGAATAGCCCTGTTCGGGCGTTCCAATCTGTGGGAGGGTATCCGCCGTTTATCAATCGTGCTAAAGGGGCCAAGATTTATGATGCTGACGACCTAACCTATATAGATTATGTGCTTTCGTGGGGGCCGATGATTTTAGGACACGCCAATCCTAAGGTCGTGCGTGCTGTTACTCGTGCTGCGGCAAACGGTATGAGCTTTGGTTCGCCGACTGAACTCGAAATCAAGCTTGCCAAGCTTGTTAAGGCAGCTTTTCCTTCTATCGAACTTGTTCGCATGGTTAATTCCGGGACAGAAGCAGTGATGAGCGCCATTCGCGTTGCACGAGGTTTTACCAAGCGAGAGAAAATTCTCAAGTTTGAGGGTTGTTATCACGGTCATGCTGATCATCTGCTTGTGCGTGCAGGATCTGGTGCTGCAACCTTAGGCGTTCCGGATAGTCTGGGTGTCCCTCCTCTGACGACTCGGCACACTATTATTGCACCGTACAACGATCTTAAAACCGTTAAACGTATATTTGAACGTGAAGGGAAGAATATTGCATGTATTATTGTCGAACCTGTTGCTGGGAACATGGGAGTTGTTTTGCCACGACCACGGTTTCTTGAAGGACTTCGTTCTCTTACAAAACAATATGACACCCTTTTGGTGTTTGATGAGGTTATCACTGGGTTTCGAGTGCATCGTGGTGGGGCGCAGGGGCTATTCAAGGTTGTGCCTGATCTCACCTGTCTCGGAAAAATTCTTGGAGGGGGGTTGCCGGTTGGAGCTTATGGAGGGCGGCGGGAGATTATGGAGTGTATCGCTCCGCTTGGGCCTGTGTATCAGGCTGGAACGCTGTCTGGAAATCCTTTGGCGATGACTGCGGGTATTGAAACGCTCACGCTTCTACGGACTCCAGGCGTGTATCGACAGTTGGAGATGCGGGCAAAACAGTTGGGTCAGGGGCTAGCGGAAGAGGCAAACCGTGCTGGGGTATCTGTATTTTCGACTCGTGTTGGCGCAATGCTTGGCCTGTTCTTTACGCGACGGGCAGTGGTTGATTTTGCGACCGCAAAAACTTCAGATACGAATATGTTTGCACAATATTTTCACGGTTTATTGAATCGAGGCATCTATATCGCACCTTCTCAGTTCGAGGCAATGTTTCTTTCTCTGGCACATACACCTAGTCTCATTGAACGGACGATTAGGGCTGCGCGTACCGTATTTCGGAGGATTGCGTAAGCGTAGTTATTTTTTTTTCTTGTTTTTTTGCTGTGGCAGCTGAGGTTGCCTTTTCGTAGTGGGGGAGGGAGCGATCAAGAGATATATCAAGACGATAAAGCCAACACCGACGGCTGAAATAGCCATGTAGGTTCCACTCATGGGTTGATCCTCAAAATTAAGGGTGGAGCATAGCACCCTTAGCTTTTCAACCGCAATGATCTTCTGTTTTGGTATTTTTTGTATGGGTAGGGTATGGGTTGACGTACTTCCAACTGGTTTGTAGACTAGCCCTGCGGTTTCTTTCAGGCGGAGAATATTTTGTCAACCGTAGAGCCACAACCCCTTGGAGCAACTGCCCACCCGAAATCTGTGCCTGGGCAGCGTTTGATCGCGGTTATTAACCAGATCAATGTTGCCAAGAATATTGATGATATCCTCATCAATCTCGAAGTTCCAATCCTCTCTCTCTTCGACGCTGAGCGTCTGACTATCTATGCTGTTGCGCTTAACCGCAAGGATATTGTGTCGAAAACCAAGACAACAGACACCCTGCGTGAAATTCGTGTGCCTATGAACACTAAGAGTATTGCAGGATTTGTGGGGGCGACTGGGAAGACGGTAAATATTTCTAATGTTTATGATGTTGGCGAGATTAAGAGCATTCACGCAGAACTTGAATTTGACCAGAGTTGGGATAAGAAGACTGGCTATGTGACTCAAAAGGTTTTGTGTGTTCCCATTGCGTTTCAGCAGAAAACTCTTGGGGTACTACAGCTCATTAACAAAACGACAGGAAGCCGTTTTACAGCTGAGGATGCAGCGTGGGCAGAATCTATCGCAGAAGTTATTGGCATTGCGTTTAATAATCATACTAAAGCTCAACGTCGAGTCCGAACGCGTTTTGATCTTCTTCTTGATGAACACCTCATTACTCCAGAGGACTTGGAAACTGCCTTGGCAGCGCCAAAGAATAAGTGGCTTGATGTTGAATCTTTTCTGATAGAAGAGTATGGGCTCAAAAAGGTGGATATTGGAAGGTCATTGGCTCAGCATTATCGCTGTGAATTTATGGAGTTTAGCCCTGCGATGACGGTTCCTCTTGATCTGGCAATCAAGGTACAGGATAAATATGATTTTCTGAAACGTCAATTTTGGATGCCTATTAAGCTGCAACGTAGCAAGGCCACGGTAATTATTGATAATCCCCAGGATCTCACAAAACTTGATCTCATTCCTGTGATTCTCAAGCCGTTCCTTGTTGAGTATGTTGTTGGTTTGCGGGAAGATATTCTCAAATTTATTGCGCATGTCCAGGGAACAGAAGGGTCTATTGAAGATTTGATTACAGGTCTTGAATCGGAGGAAGACGATGAAAATGGCAGTCAGGAAGTAGAACTGACAGATTCTGATAGTGCGATTATTAAGGTTACCAATCAAATTATTCGTGACGCGTATCGATTGGGCGTATCAGATATTCATATCGAACCTTATATGGGGAAACGCCATTGCGTGGTTCGTTTCCGGGTTGATGGTGTTTGCCACAAGTATCAGGAAGTTCCTTCAAACCATGCACGTGCTTTGGTATCTCGATTGAAGGTTATGGCTGGGCTGGATATTGCCGAGAGGAGGAAGCCTCAGGATGGAAAAATTATGTTTAAAATTGCTGAGGGAAGAACCATTGAGCTTCGTGTTGCGACAGTTCCAACGCAAGGAGCCCAGGAAGACGTAGTTATGCGCATTCTGGCTGCGTCTGAACCGTTGCCGCTTCCTCAAATGGGTTTCTCAGAATGGAATCTCTCTGCCTTGAAAGAGATGGCCGCTAAACCTTATGGGTTGATTCTTGCTGTTGGGCCTACTGGATCCGGAAAAACAACAACCTTACATTCGGTTCTGGGGTACATCAATACACCGGAACGAAAAATATGGACTGCTGAGGATCCTGTAGAAATTACACAATATGGGCTGCGTCAAGTTCAAATGCTTCCGAAAATTGGACTTACTTTTGCAAACGCGATGCGCTCATTTTTGCGAGCAGACCCTGATGTTATTATGGTCGGTGAGATGCGTGATGAGGAAACAGCACATACTGGGATTGAAGCGTCTCTTACTGGGCATTTGGTGTTGAGTACTTTGCATACGAATAGTGCTCCGGAGACAATCACTCGTTTATTGGATATGGGGCTTGATCCGTTTAATTTTGCTGACGCGTTGCTTGGTATTGTCGCGCAACGGTTGGGGCGTACTCTTTGTAAGTCATGCAAAGGATCCTATAGCCCTTCCGAGGAAGAGCGTCATGAATTAGCAGTAGAATATGGCGAAGAGTATGCTGCAGAATTGAATTTGAAAGATTCTGGGCTTATGTGCTGCAAGCCCATCGGTTGCGAACAGTGTAATCAAACAGGATACCGAGGGCGAATAGGGATTCACGAGACGCTAGTTGGTACTGATATGGTAAAGCAACTGATCATGGAGAAAACAAAAATGGAAGTAATTCGAGCTCAGGCGATTAAGGAAGGAATGCGCACTCTTAAACAGGATGGCATTAGGAAAATCCTTGAGGGCTTTATCGACTTGAAGCAGGTACGGGCAGTTTGTATAAAATGATACCTGTAACGTATATTGTGAAGATGAACACTGGTGGCAGAATGAAGGGATGTTTTTGCAACGCCCAATCAACAGCTCTTCATTGCCATTGAGCTTGCGATGATTGCTTGGTCTATTCTTTTCCTTTTTTTCTCTTTACTCGAATGAAAGTGTTTCTGTTTGAGCAAATACTGAAACTCCTTGTTTCTTCTTTCTAACGTATCCACTGTTTTCCTTGACCTTGATCTTTGTCTTACAATCCTTCATTTGTTCGTGTACACTTTTGGGATGGTTCAATCTCTGCTGTTCTGTGTGAGTATTTATTTGAGTGTTACTTGGATATTCTTACATGCTTTGTGAAGTGATAATCTTTGCTCCACACCATAGGTTTTGATGTTATCTCGTGGTTGATCTGCTTGATTTTTCAAAGGTAAAAACGGTTCCGTTGGGAGCACGTTCGAGTAAAGTGGAGCTTTCCGAATCAGCAACCCCATGGGTGTGTGGAGGAACGCTTCAGACATTTCTTAAGAGTCTTCCCTTAATTCTTGGGGGGAAAGATTTTCGAGAAGTCATCCAGGCAGTTGTAAATTCCTATTCGGCTGGGAATGTTGTGCTTGTTGGGATGGGGGCACATCCGATCAAAGTTGGTTTGAATCCCATTGTGATTGATTTAATGAGACGCGGAATTATCACTGGATTAGCCATGAATGGTGCAGGCATTATTCATGACTTTGAACTCGCTCTTGTTGGCCATACTTCAGAAGATGTTGACAGTGAAATTCTGACTGGAACATTTGGGATGGCAGAAGAAACTGGGAGGATGTTAAACGAGGCGATTTCTGATGGACATACGCGGGGCATTGGAATTGGGGCATCGGTCGGACAGTTTATGGCTACGCATGACTTTCCTCATCGCTCGGGAAGTCTTCTTGTTGCTGCAGTTGAAGCTCACATCCCAGTAACTGTTCATGTTGCAGTAGGGACCGATATTATTCATATGCATCCTGCGGTGGATGGTGCAGCAATTGGGGCAGGATCGCTGCGAGACTTTCAAACCCTTACGTCTCTAGTTGCTCGAATGAGCGGTGGGGTCTATCTTAACCTTGGCTCTGCTGTGATCCTTCCGGAAGTGTTTCTGAAAGCAGTGACGTTGGCGAGAAACCTTGGTTATTCCATCAGTGATATCACCACAGTTAATATGGATTTTATTCAGCATTATCGATCGCGTGTCAATGTTGTTAATCGCCCCACTAAGCCTGATGGAAAAGGGTATGCCTTGACAGGACATCACGAAATTATGTTTCCGTTGTTGGCTGCAGCTCTTATCGAAGCAATCGGGGCGCAATGAGTACATTGCGGAAAGTCATTGCACTTGCACCTATGCCACCAGAGAAATCTGCGTATGCGCTGGCACGATATAGTCGTTCTCCAGATAGTATCGAAGAGAGTCTTCGATGGGTTCACGAACACTCATCCGAACGTTTCTGGGAACAATTTTATTTCGCGTATGGGCATGGATCAATTGCGGATCTTGGGCATGTGACGATTTGTTTTGAGAACATCACCGAACTTGCTGCAATTCATATTGAAGATGAGCCGTTGTGGGATGGGCAGGCAAAGTCAAGTCGTTATCAGAACTTTACGAAAACTGGTGTGTTTATTCCTCCGGAAATCAAAAACTCTTCGGCCGAGACATCGTTTTTGCGCATTGCAGGCCAACTGACATTGGCGTACGATTCATTCTATGAAGTTGTTAACGCATATCTTCTCCAATGTACCCCTCGTCCAGAATCAATGCAAGTTTCTTCCTATGATCGCACCATGCAAGCTAGAACTTTGGATGTGACGCGTTATTTTCTTCCGCTAGCAAGCTATACGAATGTTGGACAGGTGGTGAGTATACGGACACTTGAAAAGCAGATATCTCGCTTGCTCTCTTCTCACATTCCGGAACTTGTTGCCATTGGTGAAGAATTGGTTTCAGCGTGCCGGGCATCGCCCGTGAATATCTGGAGCGAACTTGAGGGGGGAAATCACGTATCCAACGAGCCGCTCGCACCGACCTTAGCGCGGTATGCAAAAGCACAACCTTATTATCAGGATACGATGGCTGATCTTACACAGGTTGTTTGTGAACGTCTGCGGTTTGAGAAGATTGAACCTGCAGATTCCGTGGAGCTTTTTGAACCTCACCATCCCTTAGATGAACTCGTCGCAACGTTGTTATATCGAGTGAGTCAATATTCCTATCGCCAGATTCTCCAAGCTGTTGAATCATGGGAAGAACATACAAAAAATGAGATTGTAGAAATGAGTTTGCGCCGACGTGGACCGCACGATGAGTTGTTGCGAGAATTTCATTCCGGGTATGCTTTTGTCTTTGATATTTTAATGGACGTTGGAGGATGGCGGGATCTTCACCGACATCGCCGTTGTCAACAGATTCCACAAGGATTTACCACTGCGCATGGGTATGAAATTCCAAAAGAATTTGAGCAAGCAGGGCTTGATACGCGAGTGAGAAAAACTTTTGATGGGGTACTGGAGGCCATTGATGGACTTCAAGATGTCTCTGCTTCTGTGAAATCCTATTTGCTTCCTTTTGCTAGTCGAATGCGGTGTCTTTTTAAAATGGATTTTGCTGAAGCTGAATATATTTCGCGGCTACGCACTGGCGTGAAAGGCCATGCCTCCTATCGTCGGATAGGATGGCTGATGAAAGAGCGTCTGGCCGAGCGTTATCCTTTTCTCGGTGATCAAATTAGAGCCACTCACCCTAATGTCGAAGATACCCTCACACGGTAAATTGGATTCTCAACCTGGTATTCCCCTGGGTGATCACCACACCCTCGTTCAGCGTGTGAGAGAAAAAAAATGGAAGGTGATTGCGTTTGGGCTTAGTCTTCTCGGAATAGCTACCACCGCGGTGATTTGGTTTTCGGTGGGGCAAGGGGGATCGAAAATCGAGATTGGGAATGATGGGGCCCCGATGGTGTTGATCCCTGCAGGGACCTTTATAATGGGAAGTACGCAGGGGCATATTGAGGAAACCGTTAAGGAATGTGGACCTTTGTGTCAGTTAGAATGGATGAAACGAGAATGGCCACAGCATGAAGTACAGCTTGATTCCTATTATATTGATCAATATGAAGTGACCAATGTTCGATATCTAGAATTTGTCAACGCGACAGGGCATCGCGTTCCTCTTCAAGAAGTTCGAAAAATCCCAGTGCCTGAAGAGCGTGAAATGCGTGATGGTCGACAACAGATTCAAATTCCAGATGCGATAAAGGCTGAAGAGGACGAGCTTTTATTCAATCTGAATGTTTGGGATGGGGAGCAAGTTCCAGAAGAGGCAAAAGATCTTCCGGTTGTGCATGTAAGCTGGGATGATGCGCTTGCCTACTGCGAGTGGGCAGGGCGCCGATTGCCGACAGAAGCAGAATGGGAAAAGGCTGCGAGAGGAAATGATGCGCGGTTGTATACATGGGGTAATGAATGGGATCGAAACCGCAGTAACAATGCAAGTTATCAGGCAGACCGAGAACTTGTTCGATTAGAGTGGTGGCAACGTTGGTGGTTGCGAGAAGGGATCGTACTGCAGGAGAAAGAGGGCCTTGCCGCGCTCCAAACTACAGTGGGAAATTTTGAGAGTGGAGTGAGTCCCTATGGTGTGTATGATATGTCTGGGAATGTATGGGAGTGGGGGCGAGATTGGTTTGCTGAAGATACCTATTTACAGGTCCAAAGAAAAAACCCAGTTGGTCCTCCAAATGGATTGCAGAAAGTTGTGCGTGGGGGATCCTACATGGATCCTCGCAATCGGCTTCGTGTTGCGGCACGGATAAAAGTAGAGCCATCAGGAAGGCGTCCAAATATTGGGTTTCGTTGTGCCGCGGATGGGTAAGGTTTCTTCGTCTAAAACCATTGTTTTTGGTATTCGTCAATGTTGATGTGATAGGTAGTCTGGGTGTCATCAATTTTTTCGGCTTTGGTGTATTTTAGCAGGATGCTGAATCGCTTGACGTTTCCTGGATGCATTGGAGGATCAGAGAGTTCGATAAACCTTTTTTTTCCCTCGTAAGTTACATCTCCAGACGGATCTTTAAGTTCAATAATTAACTCTGCCGATCGGATGGGATAAGGGCCGGTGTTTTTTACTTTCCCTGTCCAACTTCTGTATGACGGGTCTCCAATTCCCCATTTTTCCTCAAACACTTCAAGGTGTTCGTGCCAGTCAAGTGGAGGGTGATAGAGGAAGATATATCCTGCCACACTGAGAGCAATAGTTGCTGCGATTACGATTGCAGAAAGAGTTAACTTTTGTTTTGAAGTGCTCGTTTGGCCGGTTTTCATGATTTTTGTCCCGTCTGTCCCTACCTAGCGCCAGAAAATTTCGAGTAGGTTAAGTTTTATTTCATAGCTTTGGTTGTTGGGTAGCGGACGATAGCAGCAATTTTTCTAGACATCCTCCTTCAATTAATTTTTCAGCATGCAGTGAATCGCCGGGGTTGATTTTGATGTTGTGTTGTGACTTTTCAGCTGATTTTTTCACGAGACTCAGGCTACTCACGAGGCATCACTCCTGTCAAGAGTGAATGCTTGCGAATTTGTGTTTTGAAAGAGATTGGAGGCGGATTCAGGTATAAAGCCGTTGAATAGGGTTCCATTTGGCATGGAGTATCGTTTAGCAAATTCGTAATAGGTGCCGGTAATCGGATACATTCCATCAGAAAATTCAACTAGGGTTTTAGCTGCTTTCAGTGATGACTGCTCGAGAAAGACTTCAGGAGATCCTTGAATTTCTCCTCCTGTATTATTAAGTTCAAATCCATGTGTTTTTAAAAATGAATTCAGCGTTGTGAGTTCGCTATACTGCTCAAGTAAGTTTGTCTGCACTGCGAAATGTGTGGGTCGGAAACCAAAGGCAGCGACCCAAGCGGCGTATGCATTTTCATTTTTCAGGGTTTCATAGGAATCAAATGATATTTTCCATGGACGTGCTGTTAAAAAAAAATCCCACTGTCCGATAAGATTCTGAGGGATTTGGGTGAGGAGAGTTTCAATGGTAGCTTGAAACTTTTCTGAAAAGTGGTGACATTCTAGGTGACTTATGAAGACTTTTGGAAGTGATCCATCAGGATGTTCATAATGCTGTGCAGAGATATGTGTCTTTGGAAATGTATATTTTGCTTTACAGGTATATCCGGAAGAGACTAGTGGCATCATCAAGGCATCAATTTGTACTTTTTGATCGTCAAATGTTCGCAGTGCGATATGGTCATGTACAATGGTATTTTCTGTGGAGGAGAGTAACTGGTGAACCATAGCGGCGCTAGGGTTTCCTCTTCGAAAATCTGTCCACCACGAGTTGAGTAGTGTGTGTAGTTGGTTCATATCGTATAGCTATTTGTTATAAATGTGTTGGAGGACAGTAATGTGTAGAGAGCTGATCATCTTTTTGTGCTCTGCTGACAGTGAGTACCTATTTCTCAAGGGATGTGAATGGTAATCTATTTTTCCCATAAGTAGAAGAGAATGCAGGTAATGGTTGTCCTTGTTATTGGGCATGTCATGTAAGTGGAGAGGGATGTACTATATCGGAGCCTGTGCTTTAGACATTCTTTCGTTTTCGGAATGGGAGTAGGAAGGCACAGGCAGGACATGAAAAATATATCAGGAAATTTCTTAAACCACAGTTTGGTCACTTGATGGGAAACATCAATAGTGTTCAAGTGTCGTTGATTACGTGAAGGCATCATTAGATATTGTGAGTCGGGGGGACATTGTACGTGTGGCCATGATTGTCCTCTGTGTTGTTATCATTGTGGGTGTTTGCCTGCATTCACTGGAAGAAATTCACTATCTAAAGTCGTTTTACCCCTCCATGTTTTCAGTTGAAGAAACGTTCTATGCAAGTGGCGTTGAATTTTTCAAGGTTCTTATCATCAGTCTTCCTCTGTGTGTCATCATCAGCATTTTCCTCGTCTTCCTCAGACGTTCTAGGAAGGAACGTTAATGTGTTTTTCCTGTCTTCTACATGGTTCGTCACAGTATTAACATCGCATCTCCATAAGAGTAGAAGCGATAGTCGTTGTCAATTGCTTCTCGGTATGCTTCAAGTATAAGGGGTTTTTTTGCAAACGCACACACAAGCATTAATAGCGTAGTTCTTGGAAGATGAAAGTTCGTGATCATTGCATCAACGGTTTGGAACTGAAACCCTGGATAGATAAATAAAGCTGTTTCTCCTTCTTGGGGGTTTTCTGAGACCTCACATTGTGCAATAGTCTCAAGAGTTTTAACTGTGGTTGTTCCGACTGCGATCACTCGACCCCCTCGCGCTTTCGTTTTTTGTATCTCACGTAATGTCGTGTTAGAGACGTGGAACCATTCTGGCTCTGTTTGGTGATCGGTGATATTGATTGTATGCACCGGAAGAAATGTTCCAAGACCAGTATGGAGAGTAATATTCAGGATGGTAACCTCACTCTCACGAAGACGCTGAAGTAACTCTGATGTGAAATGCAATCCTGCGGTTGGCGCGGCAATAGCGCCTGGAACATTGGCGTATACCGTTTGGTACTGCTGCATATCTTTTGGGTCTGGTGTGCGTTTAATATATGGTGGAAGTGGGGGGAGTCCAATTTCAAAGAGTTGATTTCGAATGTTGTTCGAGCCATGGAATGTGATGCGTTTTCGTGTTGTTTCCTGATTCGTTGAGGTGATTGTTGCTGTGATGGTGTTGGGAAACTCGATCTCCTGTCCAACATGCACTTTGCCGCGAATCAAGGCGTCCCAGGTATTGAGACTCGTTTCTTTGATGAGGCAACAATCAATCCGTCCGCCACTTGGCCTCTTTTGACCAATGAGTCGGACGGGCATTACGGCAGTGTCATTAATTACCAGTGTATCGCCTGGGGCTAGTAGGGTCGGAAGGTCGCTAAATTGCTGATGTTGGATTTGGTGGTTATCTCTTGATAACACCATGAGTTTTGAATGATCCCGCGGATTGATGGGGGTCTGCGCAATATGTGATGGATCGAGGACATAGTCAAAGTCGGCAGTTTTCATTGTGAGTTTACATCGTGAATTGCGCTTGGGTTAATTGCGTTGGTATGATGCTTGCGTCCATTCATATTTCTTTAGGAGCCAGAGCGAGATGATTACAAGTGATGTTGTGACCGCATATATTCAACGTGTACTGCCGGGTGCGGTCGTTTCAGTGATTGACCTAAAAGGTACAATGGATCATTTTAAACTGAAGGTGGTTTCCGACTCGTTTGTAGGGAAAACGATCATGGATCGTCATCGTATGATCTATCAAGCATTGGATGATCCGATGAAAGATGGTCGTATTCATGCCCTTGAGATCACAGCTGAGACCACAGACGGATCGTAAACATCTATCCTTAGGGAGGATCGTATCATGTCAGACCATATTCAGGAAGAAATTGATCAAGAAATCAAAGCGAACAAAATTTTGATTTATGGAAAAGGGACGAAAATGGAGCCACGATGTGGATTTACTGCGGAAACGATGGAGTTCTTTGATAAATACGGCTATGAGTACGAATTGCTTGACGTTCTTGAAAATCCGATGAAACGTGAGGCGCTGACAAAGATGACGAATTGGCCTACATTGCCCAAGGTTTTTATCAATGGAACCTTCTATGGGGACACTGACGTTCTTGACCCTATGGAAGCCAAAGGTGAAATTGAACCTCTTCTTAAGCAAGCGTTTGAAGAGACGTAAAGGTAAAAACATGGGCCGGTATCGGATGGAACTGACCTCAGAGGAAAAACATAGGATTTACCTTGAAGAGAAAGTGCGATTTCAAGCCAAGAGACGTATTCGCCGAGAAACGACGAAACGACGTTTAGGATGGTTGATGGGGCTTGGTATCTTGTTTCTATTTGTAACGACAGTAATTATTCCTGAACGAGAAAAACAACGTTTCCATCCTCTGAGTGAACCTGAAGATTTTGAAGAGGATCGATGATGGTAGGACGGACGATGTTCGAGAAAATATGGGCTGATCATGTTGTCCGCGAGCATGAGAGTGAGGCAACATTGCTCTATATTGATCGTCATCTCGTACACGAAGTGACATCGCCTCAGGCGTTTGAGGGAATCAAACTTTCAGGAAGGATGATACGACATCCTGAGTTTACCTTAGCAGTTCCGGATCACAATGTCCCAACTACTGATCGTCGTCATGGCATTGCAGATCCGAGTAGTGCGAAACAAATAGATGCTTTGGCAGAGAATTGTGGAGAATGGGGAATTCCTTTTTTTGGTCTCGATGATCCTCGGCAGGGGATTGTTCATGTGATTGGCCCAGAACAGGGTTTCACGTTACCTGGCATGACGATTGTGTGTGGTGATTCTCACACATCAACTCACGGAGCCTTTGGGGCGCTGGCGTTTGGCATTGGTACGAGTGAAGTTGAACATGTCCTTGCAACCCAGTGCTTGTTGCAAAATAAACCTCAAACGATGTTGATCCGGGTAGATGGAATCCTCTCTCAACATTGCTCAGCGAAAGATATCATTCTTGCTATCATTGGGAAGATTGGCACAGCAGGAGCGACCGGATATATCATTGAGTATGCAGGTGAAGCTGTACGAGCGCTCTCAATGGAAGGGAGGATGACGTTGTGCAATATGTCAATTGAGGCTGGAGCACGAGCAGGAATGGTTGCTCCAGATGAGTGTACGATTGATTATATTCGTGGACGGGCACTTGCTCCTACAGGCAAGGTATTTGACGCTGCTGCTGAGGCATGGAGGCAACTTAAGACGGATTCCAATGCAACGTTTGACAAGGTTGTTGAGTTGCAGGCTGAGAATATTGCACCCCAAGTCACTTGGGGGACAAGTCCAGGGATGGGGATAGCCGTTGATCAGCATGTGCCTGATCCAAAAAGCATCACGGATGACATGTTACGTCTTGCGACAGAGCAAGCATTGGACTATATGGGATTGACACCAGGAACTCCGATCACCGAAATTTCGATTGACAAAGCATTTATTGGCTCTTGTACGAACGGGAGAATTGAAGATCTTAGACTTGCGGCAAAGCATGCTAAAGGGAAAAAAGTGCATCGGCGTGTTCACGCTATGGTTGTGCCTGGCTCAGGATTGGTAAAGCAGCAGGCTGAAGATGAGGGTTTAGATCAGGTATTTCAAGAGGCGGGGTTTGAATGGAGAGAGGCGGGCTGTTCGATGTGTTTGGCTATGAATCCTGACGTGCTCAAATTTGGTGATCGTTGTGCGTCTACGAGTAACCGAAACTTTGAGGGACGACAAGGGAAAGGAGGACGGACCCATCTGGTCTCTCCAGCAATGGCAGTTGCAGCTGCAATTGAAGGACACTTTGTGGATATTCGATCATGGACCCATTTACAATCCTAACAGGGCTTGTGGCTCCGCTTGATCGGTTAAATGTTGATACCGATCAGATCATTCCCAAGCAATATCTTAAAACAGTCCAGCGCATGGGGTTAAAAGATGGTCTGTTCTATGATTGGCGACGTATGCCAGATGGTACTCTCGATCCGACATTTTTCATGAACCAGGCGCGTTTTTCCGGTGCAGTGATTCTGCTTGGGAGAGATAATTTTGGCTGTGGATCATCTCGTGAGCATGCGCCGTGGGCCTTGCTTGATTATGGGATTCGATGTGTGATCGCTCCAAGTTTTGCAGATATTTTT
>DCWI01000006.1 GCA_002328825.1 Nitrospiraceae bacterium UBA2166
CCCAGTAGCCCCAGTAGCCCCAGTAGCCCCAGTTTCTCCTTGCGCGCCTGCAACCCCAACGCCTGGCGCCCCGGTGGCCCCAGTGGCCCCAGTTTCTCCTTGCGCGCCTGCTGGACCTGCCGGACCCTCTTCACCCTCACAGGCTACCAGAAACACACCCAATGCTATAACGCATAGCAGAAGAGCGAAGCTTGATAACGCCCTTCTCATTTTTCGTCCCGTGTACTCCATTCGACACATCCTCCTTCTTAGCCCTTGATGAGATGAATTAGAGGGAACATTCCTTCCGCCCCTAACCGCCCAACGTACACTATGTAAAATTTTTGTAAAAAAACCCACTTTCCTGCTCCGCCCACCCCCTTGATTGCGATGCACCGCAACGAGGCCAAAGGCAGCGAAACTGCTATAGCAGGCCAAAAAGCTCACCTACAAACAGCGCACTGAGCAGATAAGCGTCAAACATCTATCAGCAACGTGTATTATCTAAATTCCTTCTCCTGCTTGTCAAGTGACTTACTTCACAATTCCAAATCAAATTCATGCCCTCTACCGAAACCACCCTGGAGGAATTCCCGCCCGACGCGCCTCTGCTGGAATTACAACACTCACTTCATGTTCGAGTTGATTGATCTCTTCCTCCACATCGCGCATCTCTTTCTCGATCCTTGGCATATCGCTTCGTTTCTCAAAATCGCTCGCGCCAGGTCCAAACGTCAACCACATTCCATGTTGCGTTTCATTGATTTTCTTTTCCAAAGTATTCCGATAAGCCCGCAAGTCAACAATTGTTGCCTTGGCCCCCCGCAATCTCTCCTTCCACCACCTTTTTGTGTCACCAATCCCATCCTCAGATGCAATCTCCTCTTCCTCGGACTGTTCACGGATAGTAGCGTCAGATGCTAGCTCTTCCTTCTGACGATTGCCACTTAGCACACTAGAGTATGACGGGACAGCAGCCGAGGAAGATGGCTCTCGTGCTTGGCGCGTGACAAGACCATCTCGATGTTGCCGGGGCACTGTAAGCACATTATCGGTAAACCCTGCTGTCCCGTTTTCGTCCATCCATTGGAAAGTATCTGCATGAACTGATCGAGCTTCGTCCACAATCCCCCACCCCACGAGCAAACACACCCCAACTATAACTAGCATCTCAGCACTCCCTCTCCAAGCGACCACTAACAAAAACCCTCACGAGCATACCTCGGCACAGAAGGGTCACGCGCAGTTCAATGACACCAGTATAAACGGAGATAGCATAAATGATGCCAAGAACACTCGGAATACTAAATCAAAAGAAGCAATTGAGAGAAACCAGCAGCGACTAAAGCCCCTCATCTCAATGAGGCCAGCGTACCCCGTGTGTGCGAGAGATCTTCTCGTACACACAGTACCTACAGTAATACGCATGGTATTTGTAGCGATACACATGTGCGCATACTAGATACAAGGTTAAGCTTAAGTCCCTCAAGCCTATTCACACAATCTCGTGCTATTACGCTTTGGCTGGGGGACAAGGATTCGAACCTTGATAGACAGAGTCAGAGTCTGCCGTCCTGCCATTAGACGATCCCCCAACACAAACATTTGCTGGAATCATAAAAATCACAAACCTAACGAAAATGCAATCATGAGACGATCCTCACCGCAAAAAAGATGACACAGCACCCCTAATATGCAAGACTTCCCTAGGTCAAGAGCTCGCCACGCACGGCGCCTCTAGCATAACACGGGAGGAGAAAAGTAATGCAACGAGAATTATTCACAGTTCAAAAAGTGAAATGCGATGGTTGCGCTACCAACATACGGGAAGGATTACTCACTCTCCCCAACGTCGACAGGGTCGAGGTTGGGGTTTCAACTGGACAGGTGACAGTACAAGGCTTCGATTTGTCGCGCGCAGACCTAGTGAAAAAGCTCGCGGCCCTCGGCTACCCCGAAGCATAGGGCTTGACAATAAAAAGGTCACCTTATTTCATAGTTCACCAGCGTTGGTCCCTCACCCAAACGAGAACTCTCTACCTCAAACAACCCGCCATACCATTCGATAAGCCCTTCGCCAAAAAAAATTACCATTACGCCTCCCAGTGCAAGAAAAGGTCCGAATGGAATAGGCTCTCTGCGGGTAATGAGTTTCGTAGCGAGTAATATCAGACCAACCATCGCTCCTGAAAACGAGGCCAATAACAGCGTAAACAACGTGGCTTTCCACCCGAGAAAGGCTCCTAGCATTGCAAGGAGCTTGACATCTCCCATGCCCATGCCTTCACGCCCAAAAATATAGGGACTAATCCAGACGACAAAAAACAACACACCGCCTCCGCACAACAATCCTCCCACCGAATCCTGCCAACTGATGGGAAGCACTGTGACCGCGGAAAGAAACCCCAGTAACATGCCGGGAAACGTAATTTCATTTGGAATAATCTGATAATCAAAATCAATGAAGATAACAACGATCAGAGCCGAAAGCAGCAATGCATAGACAAGCGTGACAGACTCAAGCCCAAACTTTTCCACGGTCACTACATACACAAGGCCATTTAGGGCCTCAACAAAGGGATAGCGCCATGAAATTTTCACATTGCAATACCGACATCGCCCACGCAATGCGAGAAAACTGAAGAAAGGAATATTGTCCACAACGCGAAGCGTTGTCTGACACGCAGGGCAATGCGAAGAAGGAAGAATCACTGACAGGTCACGAGGAAGACGATGAATACATACATTGAGAAAGCTTCCCACCATAGCTCCAAATACAAACGTCGCTACTACGATGCTGCCGGACACTGCCGTACCTTTCTCATGAACCCATTCGCACACTGACAGGTCATTCCGAACCCCCACGTTGCCGAACAACTTCATAGAACATGACTGCTGCTGCAACCGATACATTGAGGGACGCCACTGTTCCCTGCATTGGAATTGCCACGCGATCATCACACCGCTTGAGAAGTCCAGGCCGAATCCCTTTACCTTCACCGCCAATGACAACCGCAATTGGACCTCGATAGTCAAGATCAAGGTAACTTTTGGATGCATGAGGATCAAGACCATACACCCACACATGACGCGACTTGAGTCGCTCAATACTCTGCGACAAATTGGAAACTCGTGCCACAGTAACGTGTTCGAGGGCACCCGCAGAAGCCCTGGCTACAACGCCTGTCATGCCGACAGCGCGCCGATCAGATATGATCACACCACTGACTCCAGCACCTTCAGCAGTACGAATAATTGCCCCCATGTTTCTTGGATCTTCGACCCCATCAAGCACCAGAAAGAACGGACACATCTCAGGTGTTTCAGCTTTTTCCAATACGGTATCGAGAGACACATACGCTTTTTGCGAGACATGCCCCAGAACACCTTGATGTTTGAGCGACCTTGCCAATCGGTTCAACGCTTCACTCGGAACAAACTTGACAGGAACACGTGAGACTCTTGCTAAACGAAATATTTCGTCGTGCTGGCGGTTACGAGGACCCTGCCGAATGAGCACCTGATCTAGCCGCACATTGACCGCGCGGAGCGCTTCTCTGAGTGAGTGCACTCCAATGATCAGATCATCGCCACATAATGAATCGCCGTCTTGCATCACCCCATACCATTCGGCAACACTATTCGTTCACGGAGTCATGGCTGAACCTACAGAGTCAGTTTTCGTCGGAATATTCATAAGAATACCAGACCGAATTCCATAGACTCCAGGAAGAGCAGACCCTTTCGCATTTGCAGACCCTGCTTGCCCTTCTTTCTCGTCAGCAAGAACCTCTCCCACAACAAGAGAACCAAGAACACTGCCTTCTCTGCCCAATAACTTCACCTCCAGTGCAGGTTCGGCAAGACCAAGTGCCCGAAAATTATCGTTCTCGACATTCTCCTGAACTAATATCTCCGCTTGCACACTGAGCACGCGATTCATGAATTCTCGTACGGGGTGGGGCATGGGCTGTTCCCCAGATTCCAGCGGTAAGGTGAATTGCTGATCCGGCGTTGTGAATGCAAGATGCGTCACAAGAGAGTGATCGACAACAACAAGATGTTTGTCGCGAAGTGCAAACAGCGTACCCGGAATCCCCTGGACCGTCGCACGGGAAACGAAGAAGACTGGCAAATTCGGGGTTGTTGTCGCATAGGCCCATTTTGGGTCATTCGAGTTTTCGAAAAAATTCACCTCATGCGAGAGATTCTTAGCTTCTAAATAAATGCTGATCTGTGGCGTACCGAACTGTGCACGTGTTCTCTTTTTCTCCTCCACATCATCAATGAACTTCCCCGCCTTGAGGTTTTCTATCTGAAAGAGTAGAGAGCCAATCACAGATTGGTCAGCAAAAGCCTCAATGGGAGAATCGAGAAACCATGTGCGCCCTTTTTTGCCAAGAGAAAACATACCTTCCGGATATTCAATCCTCACCCTATCAACGTTTTCACGGTCAATCTCAAACAGCTCCTTCCGCCGAAGAAGATAGACGGTTTTCGAAAGGATGTCGCGATCAGGAAGCGTGGTTAAATAAATGTGGGGGTTTAATGCTCGTTTGAAATAAAGCTGCGCCGAGATCGGTCCTTTTTCTCCAATCATCAACTGTTCGCCTCGCTTTTTCAGCATCAATGAAAGAGTCAACTGAGGAGGTGCCAAGCCATAGTCACCAAGATTACTATCTGATTCATTAATGATCCGTATCACATCCGCGAGCACCAGATCTCGAATGATATCTTCGACTTCCTCATGGTCCGCCCGATAAGGGCCCGGCTGCATCAACCACCACTGCCTATTAGGCCCTTTTGCGAGTTTAATTTCATCTTGCCCTCGGTATTGAAGAGTCATACTGCGAACATCGTCGCTCTGAAAGTTGACCAATTGCTTCGCCAGTTTTTCCTCTTCGGCTTTACGGTGAGCACCTGGAAACTCAACGGCGTACAGATAAAGCAGGGCAAGGAGGAGGAGGCCGCCAAACGTGAGAGTTGCAACATACGGCTTCATCGGAAAAATCTTAGGGGCTTTACATACCCTCATTGTTGGAACATGAAAACATTAGACAACCCGCCCCAACATAGTCGCCATTGCGTTTATACACTGAGCGTACCCGCAGAAACGTGAACACTCCAAAGGAATCAAAGCACCCCGGAAAAATATTTCCAGCGCCCGCTTGCTATAAACGTCGACGGCGTTGCCATACATAGGCCCCAAAACCAAACACAACACCAGGAAGAAGAAGAATTTGGACGTAGAACATTATTTGCAATTGGTTTCTCGTCAGGACCATTGGCTCAAACGATGCCGCTGTTGGAGAGATGGATATCAAGTCCTCTTCTCCTGCCAACCAGTGAAGCGAGTTGAGAAAAAAATCGCGATTCCCAGAAAAATTCACGTACGCATTGGTGACAAAATCAGAATCACCTATAACGACCATGGTAGGAGGCCTACCCTCATTGAGTTCCACACCCCCATGCCCAAGAATTTTTTTCGGCGCTACTGCCACTGCAACCGTCAGCGGGCCTTTGGTATCAATAGCTGCGTCAAACGTCGCATCTGTCGATTGCAAACCATGTTCCTCCCAACTAGAGGCATTGGTATTCGCGATGGGATCAATGTCCCAATCCCCCTGTTCACTAGCGTCACTCTCTACGTCAAACGTCAGAGATCGTGCAATCGGGAAAAATGTCGCCAGATCAAACTGTCGGGTAATCCCGTGTTCTGGGTACGAACTAACAATGGGTATGGTGAACTCTGCCCCAGACAGTCTCGATTCTGGATCCATGATAACGCCATTACCCATACTCACCCCACGAACAGCCAGTAAAGGTTCGAGGCCAGTATTGTTTTCAGGCTCCAATACCGGGTCCAAGAGCAGCAAGAGCCGTCGTTTTTTCAGAATGTATTTCCGGACTTGCGCAAGTTCATCATCAGTAAACATACGTCGAGGTCCTGCAATAACCAGCACTGAGACATGATCAGAAGGTAGTGATGCTATGGCGTCGTGAAGAAACGAAACCGTGGAAACGTCATACCCTTGGTTTTCTATAGCTGCCTTGAGCATAGAATACCCTTGTTCTCCAGTAGCATCCAACCCCGGCTCCCCATGTCCAACGAGAAAACGCACGGAAGTCTTGGCTGTGCGTTTCACACGAATAATCCCATTGGTCAATGCTTGTTCAGTGGGTGTGGTCACCTCCGCTTTTTTATCGCCTCGTTCAAGGATCGCAGTGTCGAACTTTGTAATTTTATGTTTTCGCGAAAGAGCGGGGTTTTTTTCAGGATCTGTCACGCTGTATGTAATGCGATCAGTGTGATACTGGTAGGTATTCAAAATATGGCGATACCTTGTTGCTCCCTTACTCCCTTCTTTCGAAAACACGGTAATGGTTATTGGCTCCACGAGGTTCTCCAACACATTGCGGGTTTGAGGCGCAACGGTAAATTTTTTGTTTTCTGAAAGATCAATCTGGAAGGGATACCGCGCATTGAGAAAATTAATGAATTCAAGAATTCCAAGAAAAAGCAACACCATGAGGACACTATTGAATCCGAGACGCGTTGAACGCCGGCTTGAAAAAGTTTTGACGGTTTCAAAATGCAGGATGAAAAAGGCAATGAAACATCCGAGGGTAAAAGTAGCAATTCCCGCCACACCCCAAGTTGGAATAAGAGCAAGATCATTTAACGCTATCCCTGTAACTGCTAGTACTACCCCAGCAATCCCAAGTCCTACAACCACATACCTCTTCAACTTATCCCTCTCACATCCCCATACACGGAAACAGACCTACCGCCATCGCTGTGATTCGATCACCCGATGAGTCAGGAAGATCCAAAAGAGAATACTGGTAAGGTAGTACACGATATCGCGAGTGTCGATAAGCCCATTCACAAAAGGTTCGAAATGATTAACGACCGAAAGATACATCAAAACCTGCCCAATCGCCTGACCTTGCAACGCCTCGGCAGCCCAGCCCACCATCCAAAACAAAAGCAAAATCCCAAATGACACGAACACGGCGATGATCTGGTTTTCTGTAAGTGCGGAAGCAAATAATCCGACCGCCAGAAACAGGGCCCCCATGAGAAACAAACCGAAGTACGCCGCACTCAAAGGCACCCATTCAATATCTGTAAAAAACGAGAGCATAAGAGGAGTCACCCCTGTTAATCCCACCATCCCAGCAAACACCACGGCCGCAGCAAGATACTTTCCAACAACCATTTCGGTTACCGTAATAGGTGACGTCATCAACAGTTCCAAGGTTCGCATCTTCCGCTCTTCTGCAAACAATCTCATAGTAAGCATTGGCAACAACAACAACAGGATAATGGCAAGATTTCCAAAAACAGGGCGAAAAACCAGTTCATTCACATGCAACTCGGGAATAACACCTTTGACCTGCATCTGCTGCATCGCAACTGTACTTGCCTGAATAGCCGCAAGGTAGGTTAACGTCCCAACGATAAGGAGAAACATTGCAATCACAACATACGCAATAGGAGACATGAAGTAACTACGGAGTTCTTTGCCTGCAATAATGCGAATATGCGTCATGACCTACCCCCTACCATTGTTCATACCTGAGATAAAACGTGCGTCCACCTCGCGCAGAACCCCTGTCACATACTTCAGGCTACTGCGAAGCAGCAAATGCCATATAGTCAATGTCGATGCGTTTTAACACATAACCATAACGCACGGCGGTACCTCTATCTCAGAAAAACCCCGTCGGTGCGTGACTTGCTGCCGCCATAAAAAAAAGCATCGGGATCGATAACACAACATTTGTGCGAGACGCTAACAACGCGACTCGGGCCGCACGAGGTTTTTCCTCCGCAAGAACCTCAACCATCCCCAACACTTTCTTTTGATTAGGCCAGATGATCATCCACACGTTGAAAAACATGATCGTTCCAAGCCACGCGCCCATACCAATGACAGCCGATTCACCTTGCAGTAAAAACGCGTCTTGTAATCTCCCCTGCGTCAACAGCAAAAGCATTCCGAACACCCACGTCCATAGCGCGGCATACCGGAACCATGCCAGCGCATTCGGGACAAGGTACTGAAACGCTTCAGCCTTAGCTTCAGGAGTTACGGCTTTCAAATAAGAGGCTTGGATGAAGTTGAAATAATAGAGAATGCCAATCCACGTAATACCCGCAAGAAAATGACCCCATCGAAACAACAGTTCAAGATGTGCTTCCATCGTATTTTATCTATCCTCCTTCACGCTTCGAGTAGCATGGGTCGCTGTTAGATTAAACTATTATCCTCACAAGGATGAACAAGATGCCAGTAAGAATAAACCCTGCAACGATCGTCGCAGGCACAGAGTCTAACGGGTTCATGATAGACCTCCCTTTGAATTTATAATAATCCCTCCTCCGAGCACCTGATCTCCTCGGTAAAATACCGCCGACTGTCCTGGCGTAATAGCGCGTTGAGCAGTCTCGAAGATGACGTGAACGATATTGACAGAATGAGGTTTCACAACCGCAGGCGCTGCGGTCATCCCATATCGAATTTTCCCCATGACGGGTTTCTCAAACAGTACTTTGGTCGAACAATGTAAGTTGAGATCTCCAACCAAACAATCCGATCGAAACAACTGTTCCTCCGGGCCAACAACCACAGTGTCAGTCTGAGGTTCAACCTCAAGCACAAATACTCGCTCCCCGGTTGCAACACCAAGACCCCGTCGTTGCCCCCTCGTATAATTGAACACTCCTTGATGTTGGCCCACCACACAACCGGATGGATCAACAATATTTCCCGGCCTCCTGATCTCCGAAACTTCACTTTCCAGAAACTCTCGATAACTTGACTGGGTCACAAAACAGATTTCTTGGCTTTCTGAAATTTCGTCTACCGGCAAACCAAGCGACTCCGCGATGGTCCAGACGTCAGCTTTTTTCAACCCTCCGAGAGGAAACATGAGGTGTGGCAACCAATCCTTTCGCAATCGGTGAAGAAAATATGTTTGGTCCTTTGAATGATCTGTTGCGCGAGCAAGATGAAGTTCATCAGTGATCAGATCACGAACAAGCTGCACATAGTGCCCTGTTGCAACGTAATCTGCTTGAAGGCTTTGAGCCACCTCGTAGAGCTGTGTGAACTTGATACGCTCATTACACCTCACACAGGGATTTGGTGTTTGGCCTGCAACATATCCATCAATGAAGTCGTTAATGACAGCTTTGCGAAACTCGCTTTTGACATCAACCACGTGGTGCGTAATCCCAAGCTGCTCCGTGACAAATCGCGCAATCCCAATCTTGCAACAACTTCTCTCTTGCCACTTTTTTGTCGCCTCTCGAGTTCCGTCTTCGGATTCCCATACCTTTAAGGTAACGCCCTCAACTTTGAAACCTTGCTGCACGAGGAGAGTTGCGGCAACGGCACTATCTATGCCTCCACTCAATCCTACAACAACCTTTTCTTGAGCATCCACGCCTTTCAAGCATTCATTCAACGAAGGATAACCTCAAGAATACGCTCCAGATCCTCTAGGGAATAGTAATCAATCGAAATTCGCCCACCTTTCGATCCAGTTGTCAACTTCACCTTGGTCCCAAGACGCCGCTTAAGCTGAGCTTCAACATTCGCCACGTTAGGATCTTTTGATTGTGTGCGTTTTTCGCGATGAACCTGTTTTGGATTTGCTTGAAGCAAACCTTCAAGGTCTCGGACCGACAACTTTTCCTGCACCACCCGTTTTGCCCACGCCTGCTGCTCATCAACATTGGCCAGCGAAAGCAAGACTTTTGCGTGCCCCAGTGTCAGACTCCCAGACTCCACAAACTCCTGAACGTCATGAGGCAAAGTCAAAAGCCTCATCACATTGGCCACTGACGACCTCGTTTTTCCGACTCGCGTCGACAGCTGGTCCTGAGTGAGAGAAAATTCTCGAATAAGTCGCTGGTACGCCCGTGCAACTTCAATAACAGTCAGATCTGAACGTTGAATGTTCTCAATCAGAGCTAATTCCATGACCTCATGATCGGAAACTTGCTTAACCATTGCTGGAATGGTTTGAAGCCCAGCGAGGGAAGCCGCTCTCCATCGTCGCTCCCCTGCAATAAGTTCAAACTTCTCATCTGGCGTTTCCCGAACCAGCACAGGCTGAAGAATTCCATTGTGTTTGATCGATTCCACCAACTCGTCAATCTCTGGCTGAGAAAAACGGCGTCTAGGCTGATTTCGATTAGGAATTACAAGATCAACACGAATCTCTTTCCGTTCATCCAGCGTCTCAATAGACAAGAGAGTATCTTTTGAAAAAATGGTGTTTAAGCCTCGGCCCAGCGCTTTCTTTTCCATTCACAACTCCTCCGATTGCTTCAATGTTGGCTCATGACAAGACAAGCGTAGAACTAGGGCATATGACGTTATACGCAAGGATCCAAACACCTCAGCCTCGCTGTCATAAGGCAAGAGGGGAATGGTCGGAGAAGACCTCTCTCTTTTTAAGAACCTCATGCGCGAGTTCGATGTACGCTCGTGAGCCTGCGGAGTGATTGTTGTAGGTCAACACAGGCCGCCCATAACTTGGAGCCTCAGCGAGAGCAACGTTTCTCGGAATTACACTGGAAAATACTCTGTCACTAAAGGTCATTCGTATTTCTTCTGCCACTTGATTACAGAGGTTGTTCCGCGCATCTAACATCGTCAACAAAATGCCTTCGATGCTAAGATTTTTATTGTAGATCCGGCGAACGCGGTTAATGTTATCCATCAGTTGGCCAAGTCCGTGTATGGCGTAATACTCGCACTGAACCGGAATAAGGACCGACTCTGCAGCCACCAGCGCATTCACAGTGAGAAGCCCAAACGAAGGAGGACAATCAATCAAGATGAAGTCGTATTGCTCGGCAAGAACAAGACAAATATTTTTCAACCTACTTTCCCGATGAGGCACATCCACAAGTTCCAATTCAGCACCAGCCAAAGCAGGAGTTGATGGAATCAGCTTAAGTCCTTCAAGTGCAGTATCTTGGATAACATCGGATGGTGCTTTCGTTTGCCCCATGGCATCATAAATTCCGCCCGCTCCATTCGACTCGCTCAACCCAATCCCATTGGTTGCATTGGCCTGAGGATCGAAATCAATTAGCAGCACCCGTTTACCAGCATCTGCAAGGGAGGCCGCAAGATTTACCGCAGTGGTAGTTTTCCCAACGCCTCCTTTTTGATTTGCAATGGCAACTATACGCCCCACCCTATTCCCCTCAACAGATCCAAAGATGAAAATTTTCTACACCGCTCACCTCATGGCATCGAGATGACGAGCTATGCGCATCCAAACGAAATACAGAAATACCAAAATAAAACATAAAATCAATATAAGGTATATTAAGAAAACAAATACTCAATATATTGCGCTTAATTGAGCACACAAAAACCCCCACCCCTTATTCATCCTATCATAGAATGTAGTCAAACGAAATCAGAATGTTCCACGTGGAACATGTTTTCGCTTTTTTCTGGCTTCCTCAGGCGCCTGTCTTTCTCCACCGAAATCATAAGAAGAGAAATGGCGGCGGGAGTTATGCCCGCAATACGAGAAGCTTGCCCAATGGAATGCGGGCGAATAGTCTTCAATTTTTCCAATACCTCTGATGAAAACCCGCCTACGCCATCGTAATTAAAATCGCCAGGAATCACCTGCTGCTCAACTTTCCTAAATTTAGATATTTGCGTCGCCTGTCTTTGAATATAGCCTGCATATTTTATGCGATTATCAATTTCTGCAATGACCCCTAGGTCAGAAATGCGCCTAGAATCCGAGGTGCCAAACAACTTCTCATAGCCAACATTTGGCCTTCTCAGTAACTGCGCCAGCGAAAGTGAATGCGATACCCCATCTATTCCTGCCTCTTGGATCGAACTCTGGCATGCTTCATAAGACCCCACTTGAGTCGACTCTAGCCACTGGATCTCAGTTTCAATCATCGATAATTTCTGTTCAACCAGCCGGTACGAATCTTCCGCAACCAATCCAAGACGAAACCCTTGCTCCATGAGTCGATGATCTGCATTGTCCTGCCTCAGCAGCAATCGATACTCGGCACGGGAGGTAAACATACGATAAGGTTCCGTAATATCATTTGTGATTAAATCGTCAATGAGAACTCCGATATATGCCTGGGACCTATCAAGGATGAATGGCGATTGCTCTTTAATCTTGAGAGCTGCATTAATTCCAGCCATTAACCCCTGTGCTGCTGCTTCCTCATACCCAGAAGTCCCGTTGATTTGCCCCGCATGGTACAAACCTTCAACAATCTTGGTTTCCAGTGTCTGACGAAGCTGACGTGGAGGGAAATAATCATATTCAATTGCGTATCCTGGCCTAAGAATATTCGCGCGTTCTAAACCTGGAACACTTTGCACAAACGCAACCTGCACATCAATGGGGAGGCTAGTGGATATTCCATTGGGGTAATATTGGTTCGTTTTGAGCCCTTCTGGCTCAACAAATATCTGATGCCCAGATCGATCCGGAAACCGTACCACTTTATCTTCGATCGAAGGACAATATCGAGGACCGACTGCATCAATGGTGCCGCTATATATCGGAGACCTATCCAAATTATCTCGAATGATCCGATGTGTTTCCTCGGTAGTATAGGTAAGATAACAACACCGCTGTGGGTTCACAATATGTTCCGTGCGGTACGAAAAAGGTTTTGGTGGGTTATCTCCAAGCTGCACGGTCATAGCATCAAAGTTTATGGAATCCTTATCGAGGCGGGGAGGGGTCCCAGTCTTAAGCCTCCCAATCGAAAACCCAAGGTCTCGCATACAATCAGACAGCAATTCTGCTGGTTCTTCGCCAGCTCTACCAGCAGGAAAATGGTCCATCCCGATATGGGCCAACCCCTTGAGAAATGTTCCTGATGTCATGATGACAGCCTTCGCACCAAAATTCATCTCTCGTCCATCTTGGTCTCTGCTTGCCAATCCGAAGATCCGCGATCCATTAACAAGCAATCGCTCAACCGTTCCCTCAAGAATTTCTAATAGAGGGTGCTGGCCTAACGTGCGCTGCATACCCTGTGCATATACATGCATATCTGTCTGAACTCGCAATGCCCTCACTGCAGGCCCCTTACTCATATTTAACATGCGAAACTGTATCCCTGCACAGTCCGCGTTGTATCCCATTTCACCACCCAAAGCGTCGATTTCTTTGACCAAATGCCCCTTGGCAATACCTCCAACGGCTGGGTTGCAAGACATCTGAGCAATTTTGTCGATCGCCATAGTGAGAAGAAGAGTTCTGCACCCCATTTTTGCCGTAGCTAAAGAGGCCTCGCATCCTGCGTGGCCTCCGCCAATAACAATGACATCATATGATCGATCAAACGCAGGAGCAGTCATTTACTTATCTTCTAATTCCTTATGTTCCCCATCACAAAATGGTCTATTTTTTGAGTACTTGCACATACATAGAAAAACTTTTGTTGTTTCGGAAATCGTAAATGATTTCGGAACAAACTCAGTCCCGTGGTGAGATCCATCGCAAAATGGTTGGGTCGCAGAGCGACCACAATGACACCAATGGTACGTTCCCGCTTCAAGCGTGATAATTGCCGGCTTCCTTTCGACAATATTCGGTTTTTCCATACAAGACTCCTCCATGCTATCGCATCACTCTACCTTGTATAAATTTTAATTTATGCAACAATATCAACTACTTACAAATAAGCAGGACGATAAACACCATCCTGAACCCTCTCCCTGTCTCCCTTCTCACTCATTAGGTTATCCAAGGAAAAAGACCGATCAAAGCAAAAATATGATCGCTGGGATGAGTTGGAAAAATTAATGATTCTCGCTGACCAAGTTCTTATTCCAGGCTGGAATTTCAACGACAATGTTTTGGGTGCCGTTTGGGACACACTGGCAACTCAGCCGTGACTGCAGGCCGACACCTGGAGCTTCGTCAAGTTGATCATATTCATCATCGGTCCCTTCATTACACGAGTCGATACCTTCCTTCACAATCACATGACAAGTTGCACACGCACAGACCCCACCGCAAGCATGCTCGATATCTATACCGAAAGCCAACGCAATATCCAAAATGCTTCCTGGCTGCCCCGTGTTCCCATAGGGAATTTTCTCAGGATCAACCTGTACCTCAACGCGCGAATCCGCGCTAACAAAACTTATGGTATATGGTTGCGTCGCGACTTCAATATCACTCTGTTCAATATACGGATTGCTTCCACCCATTCTGTCATCATCCCTGCTCGAAAACGGTTTCCATACGCTTCAATCGATGAGAGGCTTGGAGAATATTATACCGCACCACACCCAAGTGTGAATGCGAGAATATAATTTGCCATCACAAAAATTTGCCCATAGCCAATACATCAGTCCACATTTTATTTTTTCATTTCCTGTTTTATGTAAAAACTCCACGCTCCCGTGCCTACACAAACGATATGTACCGAATACAAAATAGAGATGTTGCTACGTATTCATTATTGCTACCACGCCTCTGCTCGAAAACTTCTCGTTTGGAGGCCGGCCTGCTCAAGTCCTTCGGTCAACTGCCAACATGCCTCCTTGCTCCCACATAGACGAACATGCTCGTTCTGAATATCTGGCACGATTGCAAGTAGTGGTTCGAGATCAATCAATTCCTTTCCATTGCATTGCTCAACAACTTTCATAACTCGTCCTCTTCCATAACCCCAATCATGTGGCCACTCGCGTGTCAATATAGGATGATAGGAAAAGTTTTGAGGGAATTTCGCTGCTGTCTCTTGCAATTCAGTGTGCTCCATCAGCTGTCTGTGGTTTTCCACGCTGACCACCATGCGATAATGCGCCCCGATACAAACGCTATTGCGTCCAAAATTCAATGCCTTCATATAGCGAATATGTGCAAGAAATGGCGTGATCCCTGTAGAAAAAGCAATCCCCAGAAACCTCATACTTGGCCACTCATCATCTGGCTCAAGCCGAAGATTAGATGCTTCAATCGCTAAACAGTGCTCATACGGGATAAGAGCCGTTCCGGCACGCGCAAAATTCATAAGTATAGGAATCGTTGCCCCAGCTGATTGAAAAGCTGTAACGTCATCGGTCTGCCACCAAACAGAAGTATCAGCCTTCTCCGCATGAGTATCATTAATAATGGTCTGAAGAACGCCTTTGGCATTAATCGACGAATTTGATCTGGTGTACATACGCCGTCGTTGTCGCCCAGTTCTCGTCCCAAATGGTTTTGCAAGAAATGCTGTTCCAGGACGCATCTCATCAACGATCGGGTAAAACTTTCCACCAACTTCATACTCACGAGGAAGCGTAAATTCGACATTTCGAATTTCATTTGGATCAACAACCGTCAGGTTTGTAATGGTTGCAGGAGCAAAAATCTCTTGCACGATCACCCTCTCATTTTCAGCTTATGTCAGAAAAATGAATTCATCCGTTGTGCTATAAAATTCATGCTCCCTCTATACAGATGTGAGTGTAGCATGCTGTTAGGTGCCCATCCCAGATAGGGTGAATTCGAAAAACCTCCAGTCGCCCTATTGCCTCAGTGACACTACCTAGTCAATAATTGTAGCGATGCGCTTCTGTAGCCTTTGCGGGTCACCCACATCGCTCAAGATTCCTTCAGGTGATGATCTTCCGCGATTTGTATGCGATGCCTGCAATCATATCCATTACCAAAACCCCAAAATTGTCGTCGGAACCATTCCTCAGTGGAAGAATCATATCCTGCTCTGCCGTCGAGCAATCGACCCTGGTTATGGTCAGTGGACACTCCCCGGTGGTTTTATGGAAAATGGGGAAACCGTCGAACAAGGTGCGATAAGAGAAACACTGGAGGAATGCGGAGCCGAGGTCAATATCACTTCACTCTTTGCGGTCTACAGTCTTCCCCACATCAGTCAGGTCTATATGATGTTTTGTGCAAATATGCGCGATGCACATTTTAGTGGAGGAGGAGAAACTCTCGAAGTAAAACTATTTCGCCATGATGCTATCCCATGGAACGCACTCGCATTTCGCGTCATACACGCCATCATGAATCACTATATCACCGACTTCGCACACAACAACTTCTCCATTCACATCGGAACGATTCTCCCCCCATCCGATGAACTGCTTTCCTCTCACACATATACAACTCGATAGACTTGCCGCAGCCTCTATGTAGGTTCATCTAAAGCATAAAGACTCACTCAATCCACCATTTCACACAGCACCCTGTCTCTCAGTGAGTTGTAGAAGAAGGCCTTCGATCTTTTCATTGTCCATTGTTCATCTTATGCAATTGAGTTATATCAATCATAATGCATTGCGAGCCAGATCGTTTCCTGAGTATCATCCGTCCATTCAACCCGATGTCTTCTACGCGCATTGATAGTGATGTAATCTCCTGGTTTGAGAACAATAAGTTCGTTAACTCCCTCAAATAAGATTCCCGCACTCCCTTTGAGAAGTATCACCCATTCATTTATATCCTGACACAGCCACACGTCCTTCGGTGTCGAGTGCCCCTTGGATACAATACGCTCAACACGCCAGTCTCGTCCTGCAATAACATCATCAAATACCTCATCTGGTAGATGAGAAGGGATGTTTGAAAACAGGTTGCCCCCGTCCACTATCTGCGTAATCCAGAAAAACGTACTTCACGAGGGTTGCAAATCAAAACTGTATCTGGATTGATCAAAAAAATGTGAAAAAATCCTTCAAGGAAAAAACAATTCGCCAGGTGAGCAACGGCGTAAAATCCCCATCAGACCTTTTCTCCACCCCGTGTCCCAGTTGGAGAGTGTATTGCTCTGCAAAATGAATATGAACTTGCGGCATAATAACCGCTTCTTGAATCCCAAAACCTTGAAAAGAAAAATTCGTTTCGATACCGGAGACAAGCCAGGGAGTAGTGTTATGAAAAAGGGTAAAATTGTACAATCCAAATAATCCACCGGTATCGCTATCGACTCCCTTAGCATCGCCATTGACTCCCTCAATGTTGCCCTCTTTACTCCCATCATGTTGTTGAACACCCATCATGTGCATCGTGTGCTCCATTCCTTGTTAAACCGATGGCCAAGCAAGTAAAGGGCAGTGCTTTTAAACGTCTTCTTATGAGTGTCGACTTTCGCAAAGTATTGCCACCCATGAATCAAATGTCCATCCACAGGTGTGCCGAAAAGACCTTGGAGTGCAACCTTATGAGCATTTGTATCATCATCTTTCACAATACGCTCGTATTCGATGCCAAATCCGTCTAAAACGGCAAGCTCAAGTTCTGGGGCGAGATCTAATTTCCCTCCTTCGCTACCCATTGACTGCTCAAACAGGGTGTTTATCTCGAAGTCACCACTTGAAGACCCAAGAGGTCGGACTAAGTCAAATACCATAGGTTCCGGAATACGAGGAAATTTGTCCGCATGAACGCCAATGGCAAAAACTGGAGACGCCCCAACCCACTGCACCACCACAAGAAAGAGCACTATACGCCAAATGCTAATCATCACGAATAAGAACCGCAATTTACGTGAGAAGCGGTTGATGTGGCAGACGGAGCGTGCTCTTAACTGGCAGGAAGATCACTTCGCGCACAAGTGCCAAAGAGTACAAGGCAGGGCACCCATTTACAATACTCGTGTCCAGCACAGATAAAAGTTCTTGGGTCATCTTCTCGTCTAAATACCTTCCTCATAATAATCACGGGATAAGCAGAGCAATTCCCATCGCTAACGTTGATCCCACGTCTCACGCTTTCGTTGCATCTTTTCCCCAAAGTATCATGGTGCCCGCAATTCCATGTTAAGTTCCTCTCTAAGTTTTTCCAATTATCTTTCACGCTCCACGTCAGTTTGGGCTGGAATCCCTGCAAAACGAATAGGTTTTTCGCCACTAAGATGAGCAGGCGTCAAGGCGTATGT
>DCWI01000015.1:0-812 GCA_002328825.1 Nitrospiraceae bacterium UBA2166
CTACAAAGGTACCCTTTAAAGGATCGGGTGCTTCGCCCTCTTCCGATACCTCTTCCTCGTCCGGAATTTCCTGAGCAGCGTCTTTTTCGTCCCGTGCTTGCTCCATTATTCGTTTAAGGTAAGTGGCTTTATTCGTTTGGTGTTGTTCGGCTTGCTTGGGATTTTGGGGGAAGGTGCCTTTAACCGCTTCCTCATCAACTTCGTCTATTTCTTTCTTTTGTTCCTCTGGAGTAAGTTTAGGAATGACATCATGTAAATTCGCAGCTTCACTTTTCTGAAAAGCCTGATGCTCTTCCATGAAAATCGTTGTTACTAATTCACGATACTTCTCCCCCCATTCTTGGGGTGTCCAAGCCTTCCAGTTCTTTTCTAAGAATGGGCTATTGGGGTCTTGATCCTTATTTCTGTATGCTTGCTCCACTCTACGCATTACAGCGTTTGTAATATTAGCTAAATCAACATTGCCAAGTTTTATTTGACCCGCAACCCACGCTGGTGTTCCAAGTACACTTGCGCTAAAACTCTGCGTGGCTTGGCCCCCCATATACTTATCCTTCACATTAGGGCTATTTGCGATGTGCGGGATAAGTACGTTTAGAACCCTTTGCTTTCCTATTGTTTCCTTAACCGTTTTCACATCTCGACTACGCAAAGTCTGCATAATTTTGGTTATTGTCGCAGGATGAGTCTGCCCAATCTGCGCCTTTAAAAAGGCTTGAACCCCCTCCTCATCCCAAAGCCCAGTTGGGATATCCATATACCCCTCTGCCACCAATTGAAGATACCCTTCAGAATCAGGCTGGGTAAACTTT
>DCWI01000015.1:1202-16161 GCA_002328825.1 Nitrospiraceae bacterium UBA2166
TAGTTCTACAGCCTGTGAATGCAAGCCCCGTAATTCAAAAGACTTTATTGCTTTCTCCGCAAACTCTTCGGTAAGGGTACCCTTCGCAATCAAATCCCCAAAATGCGCAAATGTCTTCTTAATCAATTTTCTGTGTTGCAGTGCATTGGTTTTTTCTTTATCTGTTATAATGCTATTCTGCTTTCTAACCTCCTTATGGAAAGTTGTTAGAAATGACTGATAAGCTACAGAGTGATTTTCTTCACTAAGAGTAATGTCGCCAAACTGACCTTTGAATACGGCAAGCATTTCAGCAGCAGTATCAGGCATCGAGGACGGATCGCTTGCATAATCCCTCGCTAGTGATCGACCCATCAATTCCGAACGATTAATAAGACCTTGCTTGATAAAAAGGTCTTTGTGCAGTTGCACGACATCAGGAGAAATAGAACCTATTGCTACCCTCTGGTCAATGCGTGCAAGGCCTTCTTGTAGAGCAGTAGTTATATTAATGGATTCTTTGTTGCCAATTTCGCTTTGCAATACCTTGTTTTGTAATACTAGGGCGCTATCGGTTTGAGTGAACCGTTGATTTTCAATCTTTGCATAGGCCGTTGAAGCTGACTTTCTAGCATTAACCCCTAGTTGGGCAAGGAAGGCTTGGGACTTGTGATCCCCTCCGATACGTTCCGCAGTTGCTTTCTCTAGTTCTGAAACTTGATTAGTATATTGAGAGTATAGTTTTTCACGACCACTTAAATCACGGGTACTAGCCATGTCTTTTTCAAACTGATTAGTAAGAGCATTCCACTCCGATCCAATTTTTACCTTATCATGTTGCTTTTTCACCTGATCTATGTAGATGGCAGCCTGACCCACCTTATCCACCATATTACCAAGCTCTTGACTCATAAGCTGACCGGACTTGGCTAGAGTCTGTCCGATACCATAATTCATGTAGTCAATCTTCTGTACCGGAACATTGGCACTAGTTTGGCTAGTAGTAGGCAATAAGACGGGATTGCTTACGGGCACTCGTTCGGTAACTTGTAATGGTGATCCTATTTTAGCCATAGTTTATTAGCCCTCACCCCGGTAGTGGCCCGAAAGGTTGCCTTGGTGTTTGTCCAAATATTGATTGGTTTTGTGCTGCCGATGTAAAACCAGAAAAAGAAGGCCCAAAATCAGATATTAATGAGGCTTCTGGAGTTACAGGTGGAGTTACAGGTGGGGTGTTAAAACCTCCTAAACTAGCATAAGTTCGAAGCCCTCCAGAAATCCCCCCTGCGATACCACTTATAAGTGCTGAATTTGCTTGCTGTTGGGCAGCGTATGCTTGAGTTTGCCCTGCATAATAGTTCATACTTCCTTCGTTAATTATGTTGGCTCTACGGATATCTGAGGTGTATTGTTCCATAAAGGCTTGTTGCATTAAGTTATTGAAGTCTACCTTGCCCTTATACAGCGTCATATTAGCATTCTGGCGTACTTGGGAGGCAGCCTGAATCCCACGCTGTTGTATATTAGCAAGGTTTAGGGAGGCTGCATTCGCATCAGCGATTGCCACGGTAGTTGGGCTACCTGCCATTGTTACCCCGGCTGTACCCCACCTAGCCCTCTTCTCGGAGGTAAAAATATCATATTGGCGAGAAGCGATAAAGATATCGAAATCATTCTGTAATTCAATCTCCTCGGCCTGACGATCTATAATGAACGCATTATAGACTGCCTGTTCAGCAATCTGCTCCGCATTCGCCTCTACAATGGATCGTACGGCAAGGCCACGGCTTGCCTCCATCTGGGCATTAATTTCAGATATCTGCCTGTTGTATAAAGCGGTAGCCTGTGCAGACCGTGAGGATGCCTGACCTGACTTATACCCACCAACTCCCTGTAATACGGAAGACCCGGCTGATATCGCTGCTGCTGTGGTTGCCTCCATGCCTTACTCCCAGATAGCGTACATACAGTTATCAATGGCACCGCCACAATAGTTGTGCATGGTACCCTCGTATTTAAATCCTAGTCTCTTTACAAACTCATGTAGCATGGTGTAGTCGGCTATGACCTGTGCCTGTACTCGCTTCAATTTATACGTGTTACGGAAATAGTTCAAGAAAAACTTCATAATCTTATAGTAGGTAAATTTCTGATTTGGAATCTGTGGAGAGCCTACCGCCCAAACCTCTCCTACGTGTTCCCATAATAAGTTCATTCCTCCAATAACTATGATCTTATCGTTGTAATACGCAGTATAAGCCTCTACAGCCTCCTTTTTGATGGCCCTAGCCCATTGGGTGTCCGACAGCTTAATCGCCTCTTTTATCCCTACCTCATGCGGTCTAACCAGTAAGTGTTCAAAATGCTCAACCTCGTAAGGAATAATTGTAATCTCACCACATTGACGAAGTGGAGATTCAGTCATTAACATTCAACTCACCAGACATTGAGATTAATGTCATACCTAGCGGTTGTTCTTGTTTCACCGTAATGGTTGCGTCAACCTCTTTCCAGCCAAGGCTGGTTATATCGAACTGTCCCGTAAATTTAGGCGGGGCTGAGTCCATAGCATCTCCCCCAGTTCTAAAGACTAACTGGTTATCGTTCACCGATATCCCAAGTGTTTGATACAGATTCAGGATAATACGGTTCCAAGACTTCTTTTTACCGAATGACGACCCATCTCTCTGGGGTACTTCGGGTTGAAGCGTTGTCAGTTCTGTTGGGTAATGTAGCCCTATATAAGCCGTGCTTACGGCTGCGGACGTTGTAACCGTACCGCTGGATACGATAGCCCGTGAGAAGACTGCGTCATCTCCAACGATTTGAACGCATTGCCCCTCCAAGTGATCTAGGCCACTAAGTGAGCTAACAGCAGACCCAGAGTACGTTAATCCTGAATCTACAAAAATAGCTGGATCTAAATACTCTACATACCGTACGGTATTACCGTCTACGGTACGCTTGATACTGGCCCATAGCTCATCCGATTTACCATCGGCAGATGGGATAACAGCCACACTTTCAACTACAGCCTGTCCTTGGTTGGTGACGGTTAACCGTGTGCTATCGGAACTGGTAATCGAAAGTAAGTTCAACCCAGCAGCCTGATCTGTTACGGTCACTACATTAGCTGCGGGATTCGGGGCAGTTAAATTGGTCAAAGCATTGATTCCCAAAACACCACCAGTACCAATCGCTATATTGTCAGCAACACCATTGTTAGACCCATCTCCTAAAGAAAATTCGTTTGGGCTTGCCGGGGGGTCATCAGCGGTAGCCGTCATTATCTCTGTCGTACCATCTGAGAGAGTAATGGTAATCGTGGAACCTGCTGCAATATTAGCTGCGTCAGTCACCGTAATCGTGGCTTCACCGAAATAGCCCCCTATGGGGTGCTGGTGCCAAGCTACTACCTGTTGATCTCTCTGGTAAGTCAGGCCGATTAAGGTGCCATCGTCACGCACCGCCCAGATAATTGAATCAGGCTCCTGCTGGTAAGCCATGTGCGTTATGCCATCGCCTGTAATATCCTCGGCTAAAATCGTTAAATCTGGGGCCACATAACCCTCGACGTTTAGATCGAAGATCATCTGGCGTATCTTTTTAGTGGCTCGTTGGTTGAATAGAACGGCACGCCCCGAAGTGACGGGGGTTACGGTACTGGAACCGTACTTGGTTTCTTGAACGACACGGACATTAGAGGGGGTAACTGGGTTGCCGTTGCCGTGTAACTTGAACTCACCTCCAACGGTTCCTACTAGAAGAACATCAGAAGCCTTCATCCAGCGGATAACATTCACATCATCTGTAGCTAAAGTAAATTCTACGGATTCATCATCTAAACCCGTGCCCTGATCCATGTTTAAGAAGTCGCCTGACTTACTCGCCCACATCGTTTGAGGGTTGTTGTCCGTACCCGCCCAATACAACCGTTCCTCAAAAAAGGTCACACATCGGGGATAGTCCCCTGCACCCCCTGCAAAGTTAGAAGGAGCAGAGGAAAAAGTGAGGGTGCTAAGAGTCCAAGATGTATGGCTTGATCTCGTTAGCTTGCGGGGTGCGTGGCTGGAGTGAGCTATGTAGAGAGTATCGGCTGATTGGGCAAAGTACAGATCAAAAAGCTGGGCTTCTGTAAAAGGCGTTGTAACCTGTACGGGAGAACCACCAGATTCTATCTGACCATTATCCTTGTAAAAGCGCACATAAAGGTCGCCAAATTCCAGAATGTATGCTTGCGTAACGCTAAACTCAAATCTTACTAATCTTACTTTCTTGGAATTTGTTTGTACTCCTGCAACATAATGAAACCCTCCTCGACGCACTACACCGCCATGAGGAAGGCTGTAAGCATTCTTCTGTAACTTCAAACCATTATTATACTTATTGATATCTACACGCCCATGCAAGCGTGGAGATAACTGACCAGCGGTAAAATTGGTTTGGATAGGCCATGTTTTAGCCATTTAGCGTAGCCTAACATCAGTCAACGTATCAGATACAATAACTTCCGGGGTGCCTTCTTGGGAATCAATCGTCCGTGCTTCCCTGATAATCGCTTCATACATGGTACCCATGTGGTTCATTACTACATGAGAACGTGTAATCGGGAACGATAATTTCCAAGCCATGCGGAACACAAGCGCTTGATACAGCAGGGCATCAAATTGGCTTGCATCGGTCAATCTCTTAATATAAGTGATATCAACCGCTGACTCCTCGGTTAGTAGCTCCCTGCCCTGTACCTCGTAATCGAGCTTGATATCCCCGGTAACAGTTCGCACATCTAGGACACGCAGACAATATGGATCAGTTGGGAGTGTGAACTTATACTCCCAAGCAATAATTGGAGTCCCTATTAAAGAAGCCAGATTAGCAGTTGTAATAGCACAATTCCAACGATGGCCTCTCAACACCGCATCCCGTTCACTGTCGTAGAAACGGTTGACTAAAACAGCATTGGAATCATTGTCCGTGAAACTCGTAATCGTATTTGCCCCCAACACAAGCAGGGCTTCATTTGCCAGATCAACTTTAGATGCCATTTATTTTTTGTGTTTAGGTTTCTTATTCTTAACTTTCTGCCCCGTTTTCCTTGCCATCTTCATAGCTGCACGCTTGCCTTTTTTCGAGTAGCTAAAATGCTTGGTGCCTACGGTTGGCATAACATACTCCTAGTAAAGTAAGGCGGTGACTCCCGTAGCCCAAGAGCCACCCCCAAACTATTCAATCCTAGTTAGGATCAGCGTACATGATATGAAAATCAAACGTATCTCCTGAAACAGCCTCACCTGCTGGCATAGAGAATGTAAGAATCATCTCACCCGTTGTCACATAACCAGTATCATGCGTTGTGCTTTCGTGGAAATGTGTAACAGTACGTGCAGAATCAGCAGCAATCACGGTACAAAACGCATTGACATCAACTGCTACTGCTGCACCCGTACTTTGGGTTGTATGCGCTGCATAACCAACATCTACCGTAGACGATGCCTCTAAATCACTAATAATGACAAAGGACTGCGGTAAAATGCGTACACCTGCTGGAATCACCATCATATGCACAACATCTGAAGTAGTAACAGCACCAGTATATTGTGCATACCGATAAGTTACCCCACTCCAAGAAGTAGGTGCATTTTTGGCTCCTGTGCCTGCCGAAGCGGTGGTGTATTCTGTGCTTTTTAAAGTAGCCATATCACACCTCCGTTAAGAATCAGTACAGGCAATCTCTACAACCTTTTCGTCTTCGATGCGAACCGCACCTAGACACATCTGGGCATAGACCTGTGTACTATAGTTTTTATCTGGACGCTCAGTAATTTCTGTCTTAACATCCATTCCCATGCTCAGACCGATTCCTTCAGGAATCCATGCTAAGCATAGCGTATCACTACTTGAATCTGTAGCTAAGCGCTCGGAGCGATGGAATTTGAAACCTGCAAAGGTATCAATTTCACCAGCTACAAGAGCTTTCACCGTATTGTAATCTGAACTTTGGATCTCGGAATCATTTAACAGATCATAGAACTGATTGCTCTTCATAACAATATGGCGTGGTAAATCAGGATCAACATCAGAAGCATCCAAAATTTGCTTAGCTTGGAGTAGCTTTGTGATGTTCATATCCGTTGTGGCTGATACAGCAATCTTTTGAGCAGAGGGTAAAGCTACATTAGATGATGCGTCATCCTCATCAATACTAACGGCATTACCAGACATGGCAGCGATGATTATATCATCCATCTTACGCCCCATTGCCCATACCCCCGCTTTCATATAGTCGGAAGCAGGATCAGCTAACATTCGGACTTTATCGGCTTTGTCGATTAAGTCAGCCCAATTGTAGTCATCCATACTCACACGCCTACGTGAGTGGGGTGTAGAGATTAATGGAGTATCGGAATGTCGGCTCGTAATTTTTTGAGCCGATGTGCTACCGATTCTGTCAAAATGGTCGTACTTGCCTGATACATCCGTATTAACACGTACATAATCACGCAAACGTGACCCCTTTTGCTGTACCAAGTGCAAAAAAGTATCCCTAAACTTCTGGGCAAACGCTTTATTGACTTCGGTACTCATAATACACCTCTTATAAAAAGAGATTAAAAGGAAGAGTTATCTACACCATGTAGGCTCTTATTTGCGTGAAGCCTTAGTTATCCCCTTTGGGGGCTAAACCCTTCACAAAAGGCTTCTTAACGACCATGACGATCCTAGAAGCACCGGGGCATTGTGAGTAGAACTGGTTGGACGATGCTTGTCCTTCATAGTAAACACAATACCCATATTGTTCCGGTGTGGCCTTGCCGTTTACAGAGCGCTCTTTCACCACAAAGTTTTCACAATCGGAACAAATAATATCTTGATCTGTCACTCTTCTTCATCTCCATACATGGAATCATATAGACGATCCCTGTACGCTATAGCTTCAGCGTGTTTGGCGTGCTTTGCATCAAAGAGAGCTTCGTGATACTTATGTTGCTTATCCTTCATCAACGCATCGACTTCTATCTTAGCGGAATCAGCGTCTACCCCAGAGGTATCTTTGCCCATACCAGCCATCTCTGGATCGCTGAACCCTATTCCTATTTTATGTAGAAATCGTATAAAAGCAACATTATTGGAAACTCCAGACTTCTCCACAAATTCCTTCAAATCAGTATCAGCAAATTTATTGAATGCCCTTCTGGATAAGGCCAAGTTATTCCTGTATTGCCCCGTACCCCATTCTTTCTTGAGTACAGACTCGGCATCTACACGGGCTTGGGCTTTAGATGTCTCAACATCAACCATCGCACCCTCAATCATAGACGAATAAAAATCAATTGCCCCCTGTGCCTGAGTATTGGTTAACCCCTGCTGAAACGCTTTCTCCTTGAAATCTTTAATTTTCTGCTGATCCTCTATGGTCTGAGAATATTTCTCATCAATCTGAATGTCATACTTATCTGGGGCTTCAGGGCGACCTAGCTTGTTATAGAACTCGCCTCGCTCTTCATCTGTAGACTCCTCACCGGGGATTTTAGCCCGTGATCCCAGCATCTCTTGTAACTTGAGATAAGCACCGCCCAAGGCTCCTACATCTTCAAACTTCTTTAGCGTATCGTTGTCTCGTAAATCTTCAGGTAAATGCTGCCCTCTCCATGAATCATCCTGTACTTCTGCTTCTTCTGTGCCTATGAGGTTCTCGCTTTGAACGGCCTCGTCAGTCATAACAACTCCTTTAGTTGGTTACAGGCAATTTTAGCCTTATCAAAATATTCTTGCTTTGTCATGGTCTTACTGTGTACCTCGTCATACATTTTCTTGGAATCACATACAAATGGTCGATTATTATAAATAGCGCAGAGATTGTCTTTTGTGAGATCAGGACAACCAATGACCTTGCAACACGCTCCACATTTTTCACAATCAAAATTCCAATCACTCACTATAGTTTTTCGCTTTTTGTTTGACTTCTTTATATGCGTTGATTTGGAACTTCAACCCAAGTACCAAGCCACGCCCGCCCTCATGGTAGTATGTAGTATAAGGATCATTGGGTACGGCTGATATCTGGTTGGAATACATATCGTCTAAAAAATTCAGTACCTTTTCTCCGTATACACCGGAGAATGTTTTAACAATGGCCTCCCTAATCTCCTCTAATTCATTGGACGGGGAACGCATCTGCACCTCCTAACGCTTTAACCATTGGTGCTGCCTTACCAGCACCTTCTGCGACCTGTGATGCTTGGGCAAGTTGCTCTTGCATCATCATCTTCTCTTGTCTCTGCGCCCTTAAAGCAGCCACTTCCTTCTCAGAACGCATAACTTCAGTCGGAACAGCCATTCTTTCACCGATAATTTCCAGAGCCTTATCCATATCAACATTATCAAGAATCTCAGGCGATACCGTTGCCATGTTTGAAGCGACTCCCAACCACCTTTGAATGGATGTGACATCCTGTATCTTCTGATTTTTAGCAAGCTGCCCAATGTACGCAATTTCGATTTCATCCAAACCCTCTAATTCAGGTGGTGTGGGTGGTAACACGCCAGCCCGATACATGATCCCAAAGCTACGCAGGATCAACGGGGTAAGAACCTCGCTCTCAAACCGGGCAACCGTGGGGCCAAGGAGTTTCTGGATTTGTTCTCGTACCGTCGCCACTTCTTCAGCGGTCATGTTGAGCTTCTCTGGTAGAACCAACTGATCCGCTAGGAATATGCCCCGAATAGATTTTTTCAGTTCATTGGCCTTGAGCGACGATAAGTCGAAACGGCCTTCAAATCTCAGGAATTTAAATCTTTCGGGTTCTCTGGAATAGTTTATAGCTGAAGGGGTCATCCTAAAGGTACCAATAATCCCTTGATCCGGGGCTATTAACGGGGGATGTACGGCAGTAGCAAGCCCCTTCAACTCTAATTCCCTTATCTTGTTGATCGTCTTGATATCTGGCATCGCAATATCCGCTGGGCTTCTGCCCCAGAGTTCCCCTGATGCCTTCTCAAATCTCCCTATAACGTAAGGTAGCTCATTGAATCCACTCTCTCTTAGTATCGTCTTGGAGTCATAGTGAATATCAACGGCAGCAAACTTCTTCTGTAGAACGTCCTGCGTCCCAGCCTTGTAATCTTCTCTCGGCATAACCACACGCACAAACGTAAACTGCTCATCCGGTGCTTCTTTAACAGCTTTCTTGATCTTGTCGGGTAGTTTCCTGCCCCCGAACATCTGTTTGGCTTGGCGTGCGGAGAACACATATTCCCAAAATACCGTATCTGGTTTACCACGCTTGTCCTCTGCGAATACAAACTGCCCCGTAGGAATTGAAGTGAATACTAGCCCACCAAATTCCGTGGGTTCTACCATGTCCTCTTCCAAGAGGATATTAATGGTTCCAAAAGATGTGAAGTCTAGGAAGGATTCGCCTATGACGGTGTAGAAATTGCTTTCGTGCATGGCGAAAAACATCTTCTGCGATACTTCGTGAAACCATTTCCTCACTTCCGGGGCTTTATTCAAGGGCGATAAAGCGTGGCCTGACGGAATAGACAACCCGAACCAAACCACCTGCTGTGGTGTCAGCGCATTCTGCATGGACATCGCCATGATTCGGCTGGCTTCTGGAGCCGTAGAATCAAACTGCTTATTGGTGAATCGCTCTGCGCTAATATGGGATGAGCTATCGACTTGTTGTTTGCGTGGTCTTATATAATCTCTGACATCCCTGAAGAAGGGTTCCCATAACATACGATCTCCCTTCAACTTGTCGTAGCGTTTCAATAACGCATTGGCTACAGACATATTATGCTCCTAGTAATGTTTTCTTCTCAATATCCGCAGCGCCAAGCAACCCACCAGCAACCGGGCCAGCTTTTTTCGTCGTACCCAATCGGATACGTCCCTTCTGTGTAGAGGGAACTAGCGGACGATTCTGAAAATACTTCGTTGGGGAGTCTCTTAATATTTCTGCGGTAATTGACTTATCCGTCTTATAGCCAGCCAAGGCATCTGTAGGTATCTTGCCGGGGGAAACCGCTTTAAAATATTGTCCCGTCGCACCTCTCTGCGAAATACTTTCTGGGTTGTCGTACATGAAATCAATATAATTCGATACCCCCTGCACTCGTAATTCCTCGGCTCTTTCGTCAACTAATCTCTGCTGCTCTGCTTGCTGTTGGCGTTGTATGGCTGCGTAATCCGGTTGTGGGGGCGCACTACGTCCACCACCAAAGAACCTTGCTATTGATTTAAACTTACCCATAGTATCTACTCCATCTTTAGAGAAAGTACGGGGCCATGCTCGACCAATCCAGACTTCTTCATTAAATTAATAAATAACCGCTGTTCCTTGTCAGCCAATTCCGCAGTAGCTGTAACGAACAGATGCGAACAATCTCTTTCCTTGGCCCACTTCAGTGAATGTGATATTAATTCTCTACTAGCATCCGTTCTTCTTCCAGATGAAAATATCCAAAACTTCCCTATATAGCAAAAGGGTCTGTCGTGGAACTCTAAACTTTCCGCAATCATTACACATCCGGTAATCTCCCCACCTTCTTCGGAAACCAGAACATCACACTCCTTATGATTAATATAGTCATAGAGGTATTTGAAGGCGTTCTTTTCGCTGTATGTAAGCCCATAACCACTCTCAGTATTACCGCCCTTAAACTTATCAACCAATGCGCAAGTATCTTCAGTCTCAGCTAACCTGACAACACTATGCTTTAAACTCCTCACGATGCCAATAAGCCCTTATTCGCTTTAGTGCCTACCGTCTTTTTCTTATAGTATAAGCTGGGTTGGTCTAGCTCGTCCACAGCGCCAAGCCCTAGTCCACCCCCCTCATTCAAAATCGTAGTTTCACGGGTATCCGTTTGCGCTAACCGTGTCATTTTCTTACGCTTTTCAGCATCTTCTTGCGCCCGTGTCACTACTTCAGGTTCAGGAAGTTCTGTCTTTGGCGGTAGATAATTGGCTGCCGGGGTCGCTGGCATCATTACTGGTGCCGGGGGTGTTGGTACTGATCCTTTTCCACCCATGATGCTATCTCCTATTTAAATACGTCGTATGTTGCTACTGCAACATCCTGTAGCTGTTTGATTGCAAGGTATCCCGCCTCAAATCCCAAAGAACAAGTTGATAGCGCATCAAAGCCATGTGAAGCCCAATTATGCAGGGGGCGGTTCTTATAGCAACCGTTCTTGTCATCCCATTCTTTACGGTAATTCTTCAAACAAGTCAACCCCCTAGCGCATTTATTTTCATCGAAGTAGAACTGGGGAAACAGGTTTCTAACACTCTCAATTTTATCCATTACATCGTTGGGGCGTGGCACCGTTTCAAAGATCAATCCCTGCTCCCTCGCAAACTCCTTACGGGTCTTGCCTATCGTGAAGTCACGCACCTCGATATCGTGGGGCGCTAGGTTCTTACCATAGCGATAATCCTTTGTTTTTAGCACGTTCACATAATGCGACAAACCTTCATCTGCGTTCTCGTAGTAGTCGATGAACCGCACGCAATCCTGATGTACCTGAAAAAACCAGATACAAGTAGTATCATTAATCCCCAAATCCCAACTCGTATGTACTGGAAGGCTGCGGATATACGGGATTGTGCTGATACGTTGTTCAAGATAAGCAGTCTGGAGATGACGTGAGAGATAGGCTCCTTCTATGCTTTGTTCAAACGCTTCTTTTGCCGTGGTGGGGTACTCTCGCTTAACGTCCTCACCCAGTTCGGCAACCTTCTTAGCATACCATGCTTTCTGTGTTTCCGAGAACTTACGGGACAACTCCTTACTTTGTTTCTCAAAGTAATCCTCTACATCAGGGGGTACTCTTGCGGAGGTATCCAGCGTATAAGCCTTCTCCCTATACCAAGGGAAGAAGAAAAACTTGTAGTCCATCGTGGTGAGGGTGCGTTTGGACAGGGTATCCAGTTCCGCATCACGACACTTGGTAAAAAAATCACCCTCATTCCCCATAGCCGTGGATTCTATGGCAAGCAGGGCATCTCTGGGTAAAGTCTCGATACTCCCTGTGCGCACTTCCCTCGCTTTCTCCGGTTCCTTGGCGCAAATCTTGCCGTACTCCGTAATCAGTAACTGGGAGAGTGTACCCGACCTCATCGAAGTGGAAACCCTGAAAGCAGAACCATTACTGAAAATCAATCGCTTGCCTTGTTCACTTTCCAGCCTGATCGTACTGTAAATCAAGTCACGTAGGGCAGGAATATCCCTTGCCACGCTATCCCACACGTCCTTAACCTTGGTGCGGAAGATTTCCTCTGCGTTCTCACGGGTATCCGCTATAATTCCCGCTTCCCTATTAGGATTAAACAGGCAATCATCCAGAAACAGGATGGAATAAAACGTAGTGACCCCCAACTGACGTGCCTTTAAAACAATGGCACGGTTCCACATCCCGTCATACAGTTCTTTCTGCGCCCAATTCAAACGAAACGGGATGAGTGAACTGCCTTCCTTGGGTCTAATATGGTAAAGATTGTTTAATCGCCATGTACGGCTCTTAATTAGACGTACTAGGCTCTGTTGTTTCTTTTTCGCCACTATTTGCCTTTGAATTGTAGTCAAATCCAGTTTTGCGTTCTTGTATTTGCAGCATCGCTTCAGCAATTGGGTTCATGGCATTCGCCATGCTGTGACTTTCCATCTGTATCTGCTTCATCTCTGGGTAAACAAGTCGCATAATCTTCAAAACAATATCAGACTTAACTTTCGGGGGCGTGTCGATGTCACGATATAGCTCGACAGCCTCTCTTAGTGGTTCAAAATTCAACTTATTCAGGACTTCACCGACCAATCGGTTCTTATTAATCAGATTCTTTGGTCTGCCGGGGCCAGCCATCCCCCCTTTTACAAACATCGGTAGTTTAGTCTCTTCTGCCATCCCACATCTCCCAATCATTTGGCGGTTTACGGTACAACATCGGCTTTGCAGGGATCACATATCTCATATTGGTAGAAAATAAATACACTTCCTTGTCATGGTAGGAGTATTCCTCACACCCATTGACCGGATATTGCGCCAGTATAGGGTACGAATACCATACCAACCCATCTTCTTCCTCAAAGAGTACAACAATCCCTAGAGAAAAGTGTAGCTGCCACTCCTTCATTGTATCAAAGTGGGGTTTCGGTTCAGGCGGTTGTGCAAGAACCGGAGAAGCCAGTAATAGAAGAACTGGCAGCCATTGGTACCACTTTACTTTCTGTCCATGCCCATTTTCCATGTCGCTGCGCCACCGATCCCCATCATACCCCATGCTTCCGGTGAGAACTGGTGGTATCCAAGCATCTGGCACACAACCATTCCCATCCCGACGACCATCAGAAGGTATGTCTTGCGTCCGGGCATTATTTTGTCGATGAATCCAATTAACATTTCCATTACCGTTCTCCTATGATTAATCATCGTTACATTCAGATAATCGTTTTACCATATCGTTCTCAAAATGCAAGCGTTCAGATACCCATTCTTCGGAAACCGAGTATCGCCCATTATCCAGAGCAATCATCTCACCGCTTTCCAGAAGAACTACCCTTCCTGCGCAACTTGTTAAAAATACTAGAGAGAGACACCACATCACGATCAGCCAACGCATTATCAATATCTTCCTCATTGCTCTTCCATTGGCGTGCGTGCTTTGTTTTGAAAACACGCTTGAGCGTATCCCTAGCCAATCCAAAGATGGCTGCGATTGCGTTCCACATAGGTTCGGCTCCAATTTATAAGGGCAACTACTCTTCTTGGGTGTCCCTGTCTTTCTTAGCAAGGTAAACCATGTAGTCAGGTTCATTGTCCTTCTCCTTGAACGTATTCTTCATCACCAATAGCTTAACACCGTAGGTAAAGGTACCACTAAAATACGTATTATCATTCTTGTCCTTGTTCTCCCATAGTCCACCGATCTTCAGTAAGTCGCTCATGTCTTTTTTAAATCCTTAATTTGAGGTTGGAGTTCATTGCTTCCTGCTTCGATGTGCCACGAATGCCCAAGGTCGTTAAACTCAGGCAAGTTCTTCTCATTCCACTTCAGCATCATTAAATTTGCGGTTGCATGACCAATATGATCTTCCCTGTGATTGCCTTCCCTTAAGAAAAGCATGATATGACGTATGGCGTGATTGATGAGTACCGAGGTTTTCAATCCCTTTTTCCAATTGTTATCTCCGTGGTGGATTGACCCTTCGTGCATCGCCCTAGCTACCGCTTCCACTCCTTCCGGTGGTACCAAATCATACCTTTCCCCTTGAATATCAGCGCTTCTGCTCGCCCCTGTCTCGTATGTAGTTTTTTTAGACACTATACCCCCTTTCAACCATATTAATCTTAACCTACCCTTGATGGGTTGTCAACGCCTTTTGCCCTTTAGGGCGGTTCTAATAAATTATTTCTTTTTTTTATAGTTCGATTATACCATATTTTTCATTCAATGTCAATAGGACATTTGTGGTACCGATAATGTCCTGTCGATTTTTTTTCAGCAATCCAATCCCGTTTTCCATGAAAAGCACTACCCCCCTAAACCACCGCTTTTGGAAAATTGTGTCGTCCTACGGATGAGATATAAGAATACGCATAAATTCCCAACTTTCCGGGTCGCCTATTCCTAGAAAAGGGATCACATATGCGTTTTTCCTTTAAACCTCTCATGTTACGGGCCACAACTTAAAGTAGGGTCTCACGTAACTACCCATAAAAGAGAGTGAAAAACACACAGCCTTTTCCCTTGATATCCCCCTTATATCCTTTACATTCAATATCTTATGTCCCTTCAACGCTGTAGGGGCTCTACAGGAAAACCCTATAAAAAACCGGGGAAAACAGCAAAATAACCGTTATCTCTTTAGAATCGGCAACTTAGCACCGAGACCCTAAAATATTTTAGGATTGTTGCATCTAAACCGTTGAAACTAAAGAGAAAAAAAACTACTCTGACCAAACACCGAAAACCAGA
>DCWI01000015.1:16499-16725 GCA_002328825.1 Nitrospiraceae bacterium UBA2166
TAAGACCTTTAAAATCAATAGTTTATGATTTAGATCTTGACTACCGATCCGGCTCTGCTAGACTGGGGCCAGTGCCCGGGCTCCGTTTAGTGGAGAGGGCAATAAAGCCCACCGGGTAAACCATTGTAACGAAAGGAATTACACCATGACTAAAGAAACCGTTCATCCTAACCAAGCGCAGTTGGATTCATTGGAAAAACTGAAGCAAACGATTGAAAAGAAAGAG
>DCWI01000127.1 GCA_002328825.1 Nitrospiraceae bacterium UBA2166
ATGTTGCAGTATCGTAGGGGGAATATCAAAGGGGTGAGTTTTAGAAATAGCGTGTCAGCCACAGCATAATACGGGTACTAAGAAGCTCGCCGAGCGGATGTTCTCGATGCTTGTCGTTCAGGGCATTGAAGACAGAGAATGCGACTTCCGTACCATCATCATACATGTAGCCGCCACGCAGGTTTAGCAGTGTATAGCCGTCTACCCGGGTATTGGGAACGGCGTCCGAAGGGATCAGTCCTAAGCTCTCAAACTCGGAGAACCGTGTGATGGGACCGTACTGCGTAGCTCCGATGTGATAAAAGTTGATTTCTCCATTCAGGCCGTTTTCCCAGTCACCGCGCAACCCTGCATTGAAGAGGATATCTTAGCGTACACATCTAGCAGATATCTCCATAGATATAGGAGAATTCAAAAAAGTAAAAACTTAAGGATTGTCTGTGAGACTGTGCTCGAGAGTAAACGAGAACGTGGTGCCTTGACCGACAATGCTTTTGACCAAGATTATCCCTCCATGGAGAGTAACGAGTTTCATTGTGTCTGGCAGCTTTTAGTCTTCGTGTGCCATGAGGCGTCGTTTAAGAATCCACATTTCGTACAGCGGAATGCCGGCCATCAGGACAAAGCTGCTAATCATGAAGAAATTTCCTGCAAGTAAGGTGAGGGCAAACACTTCAGAAACGTACCGGATCAACCAGGGAGAAAGAAGATCGAGTCCGACGCCCGTGAATGCCGCATAGGCCATGGTGATCTTGAGCCATAGAGGTGCCATGGTGAGAAAAAAGATATGGACGAGAATCAAAAATACGACAGGCATTGTAAATAGGTGAAAGTGAGTAGTTTCAGCCAACTCATGGAATGATTTTGGCTCGCCAAAAGTGGCGTCTGATCCGAGGTAGTGTGCGATGATACCATCATAGGATAATCCATTCATGCTGTAAGCCCAGTAAAGGGTAAATGAGAATCCTCCGCCGATGATGACGACGAAGAGGGTGTAGGCCAATCGTATTTGGCGATCGGTATCAAGGAGCCTGAAACGAGTGTTAAAATTTCGCATAGTTATTTTCCAAACAATCGATCAAAAAAACTACGGGATTGTTTTTTTCGTGTAGCTACTGCACTGCATGGCATTTCCGGCGGATTCAAGTACAGTTCTTCAGTCAGCACCAACGCCCGTTTTATCCCGGCGCTCATCGACCGGACTGACATTGTTGCTCCAGTGCTGTTAATAATGTCTCGGTTAATTCTGATCGGATCATCTGATTTTTTGCCTTTGTATTGGTGCATAAACCGGGGTTTTCGAATCTCGGCACCGCGGCTCTCCCTGTAGATTAGCATCTCCACTTGGGAGACTGAGACTGAAGATGTGATCCCTACCATGTAAGTCATCGGGCGGTATTTCCCAATGGTGTTTTGAATGGATGCGTACCCATCAATAGTGCCGCCTGTTTCACCTATAAAAAACTTAAAACTCGTTTCTGGGAATTTCCAGCCGATGCGGTTTTCAATACAGGATTTTTTCTCAGGGGTGAGCACCCTGTTTTCTGCTCGAATAGTCTCGGAGTGTGGTAGGAGCAATTCTAATGCTTTGTCTTCGGTTAGGTAGACGACTTCCTTCCCTATTTCGAGGGGTGAGAGCCAGCGTCCGAGCTCTTCATCAAAGATTCGGTCGTGTATTGCCTCTCCATATGATTGAGTTACTGATTGGGTGGATAGTAGGAGGGTCACGGCAATGATAGAGAACACTGGGTGAAACATTATTTTATATGGTACGGAAGCCCATTTTTCCCATCGATTGTCAATGCGTGCGAACACGCGGTGTTTGATTGCAGGTGACGCCGGCATATGAAACTAGCGTAGAGAGAGGGTGCCATGGGGATAACCCACGTGCACCGTGTTAGATGGGATAGCATCCGTGTTTTTTGATGCGTTGATGGATGTTGTTTAGGATTCGACGTTCAACTTGGGGTGATCCATCGACCGGGAACCACCGTAGTGCTTTCACCCCGCTGAGTGGATGCTCCTGTCGAACGTGGATAACGCGGATGGTCGCTACATCCTGCTCATCAACTATTTTCACGAATAGACTGGAGCGTTCTTGCGTAAGTTTTCGCCCAAACGCTCCAACGCCTTGTTTCGACATGCCTTTTTCCCAATCGGTCTCGAGGACGCCGGAGGATTTATTGGCCGTGATCAGCGTGGCGCGTTCGAGAACCATGAGGCTCTCTTCCCACACCGTGTTGTACTGGCAGAAAACGGTTGAGGTCTGCCCTCCGGAGAGACTGGCGCACCCGATGAGTAGACTTGGGAGAATTATGGAGAAGGCGAATCGAAACAATGAATAGCCTTTGTTCATCATATTGTCTTTTGTCTTTCGGGCGCATTGTGTCAGAAATACGTCGCGACGGAAAGGATAATGCCATCATTCATGACGTCGCGGCCAGTAATGCGGTTGGGCTCGAAATTGTACTGGTATTCAAATTTGAACGCGGTATCTTCTGTGGGCCGAAAATTGATTCCTGGAGTAATCCGAAATACATCGCCTTCTAGTCCCGGAACATCGAGGTTCGTGTTTACATCGTCAACCCGCAGAACGGCCGTGAAAATGGAATCATTGGTAAAATATTTTGGGGCCAGTTGTTGGATGAGCGTTGGCATAAAATGATAGTTGAGTTGCCCATACCAGCCGAACATGCGTTCGGGGAGTCCGATGTACCGGCCATCGAGATCTTTGTCATTATCTTCAATCGTGGTATAAGCCGCCTCTCCTAAAAATTCCCACGGTCCTCGCATAAAGGTCCAGTCCAGAGCGCCGATAGTCAAGGGGCGTTTTGACTCAGGGTCAATCTTTGCATGATAGCCTGATGCACCGATTTCGACGCCTAGGAGTGGGCTATAGGCTAATCGGCTGGTGACAGCTTGGTTGTTATTGTTGTCTAGGTTTAGACCAACGTCTGTAGTTTGCCAGCGAGCGCCTGCCAGACCACTGGCATCGGTGATTCGTGAAGTGCCATCTTTGGAAAATCCATTCATGCCCTGCGTCACATAGACCTCATAATCCAGCTTGGAGAGCTGGGTGGGATAGAAGGTTCCAAAAACGCCTACGCCAGGCTCACGCAATACGCCGGGAATGACCCTGAGAGTTACTTCTGGGCGTTGCGTGAGATCGTTGATGGGAGAATCGTGGACCAGGTTGAATTTGCCGACTGGAAGGAGTATGACTCCGGCACGGAAATTGATCCACTCAGCGAAGGAGTGGTCGATGACCGCGAATTCCAGTTCTGCTTCGCCGATGCCGTGTTCAACTTCGAGCTCGGCAGCCATGCGGGTGTTTTCTGTGACGTCAGAATAGATAAAGGGCACAAAACGAGTTTGATCAAAGCTAGAGTTTGGATTGCGGCGAGCATTGGTAGGACCTTCTAGGTTGGCATATTCGAGATCCATATACCCGCCAATTACTGCGCGGGGGTTGCTGTAGCCGGGTCTCGCATAGATGAGACCTCCACTGCCTCCGTAGCGTAAGCCTGCTGCCTGGGCTTTGCGTTTTTGTTGTTGGTCTTCTAGGTCATGTTCGGCCAGTTCATGGTGGAGGAGTTCATCGCTGAGCTGCTCGAGGTTTTTAATACGTTCCTCAAGTGATAGGGCTTTTTCATCTTCAGCACCGACTGTCGGGGACAATCCAAACAGTATCAGGGCTGTCAGGATCGCGATGGTGCATGATGTGCGCTTATATTTCACAATAGCCTCCTCGTAAATCACATTCAGTAATTAGTTAGTGTTGGTGTTAAGTAAGGCAGCAAAAAGAGAGGCATGCATAATCTTGGTGTCGGTTTTAGGCATCGTTTTGTGCCTGTTGGCTGATTGGAGTACCTTCCGAGAGTCTCCACGAATTCCACAATAAGAAAATACTGACAATGTTGAAAACCACGGTTCCACATACTTGGAACGTCTGAATGTCGTGAGATAGTCGAAACAGTAGTATTTCGAGAGTTTTTGTCCCAGCTTTGAAGTGAATAGCACGGTGCCTTGGAATTCGGCTGTTCTCACCACGGCAGCAACATTGCTCAATCCGCGTGCGCGATCGACATCAAATTCTGACGCATGGTGGGCGAATAGTCGTTGGGTTCCCCAGGCAAATACGCGGGTCTCTTTTGGATCAAAGTTGGTTTTGACATATTCGACAAGTGCACTCTGTGGAGGCATTGTCTCGGCATAGGCTTTGACCAATGGGAAGGTGATCAGGCTTGAAAAGATAACCGCCAAAGTGCCAATTGCGGGAGGAAGCAGTCTCAACCTGGTGTTATCCCACTGTAACATCCAAGCGCCAATAGCCACGCCAGCCAGCGGGTAGAGAAAGAGGATAGGCGGAAGAGCATGTCGTGGACGTTCTGGGTTTTGTCCGATGAGGATCCACAATAGGTATGGTGTAATTAGTGCCCCAATACTGAGTATCGCTGGACGTATTGGCTTGTGCAGTATTGCCCCCAGCATGAGAAGGCAAAAACTGATTGAGAAGAGAATTCTCCATACGTTTTGTGGGGCTTCAGGCCAATATCCGCCAAGCGAAAATGCCCAGATTCCCCACCACCAGGTCATGTACCTGCCCAATCCGATCTCGTCCGAAAAAACCGTACCACCCCATCGGGTGAAGTGTCCGGTACTAAAGTAAATACTTGCTTGAATCAATTCTTCCACTCCGGTGTGTACGATGAGAGGGAGGATCCATACGCAAGTTCCTATTCCAAGGCCCCCACATCCCCAGAGGGCCAATTCTTTGAAACGAGGTGGCCGTTGTATGAGTACGATGAGGGCGCACCCCAGGACAAACGGCCAGTAACTCAATCGTATTCCAAGCACTAGGCCCATCAATGCTCCTGTAGTGCTAATCCACCACAGCGAGGACGATCGTTTGGCGCTGGGGTTGAGTGCGTAGGTCAGTGTAAGGGCGAGCCAGGGGAGGAGGACGCACCCCAGTGCATCGCTGAGAGGCTTTTCGGCTTGTAGCCACAGGCCGGGACTCAGGAGATACAAGCTAGCTGCGGTCACTCCAGCCCAGAGCACAGCTCCAGGATTGGTATTAGATAAGGAAGAGGAGCGGGGAGACCTTTTTTTAGAACAAGAACGTTCGTTCTTTATTTGTAAGGTGGGAGAGGTTATGCACCGTTCAGTCCATTGTGAGGCTAGTAAGGCGATCGGGATCACTGTGAGTGTGCTGAAAACGATGCCAGGGAGAATTAAGGCGGTGGTGTCCTGCATAACGAAGGGTCTGATCGTCCATTGGAAGCTTTTTGCCAACGCGATGTAGACTGGATAGCCTGGAAAATGTGGTTGCTGTTTTACAAGATCAAACTCATGGAGTGCGAGAGCAAAGTCTACAGAGTCCCAACCTTCCAGGTAGTGGCCTCGGTATAACCAGCGAAGAGTTCCCCCTGCCATAACCAAGCACAGCAAAAATGATGTATATGTTCGCCTCATAGTTTCTCGTCTGAAATTTAGTGCATGTCGTTGATCTTGTTTAGTATTGGTATGCCCCTCCAGTTGCTTCTTCCGTTGGTGGCAGGGTTACTTCTCCTGCTTCTCCCCCTCCTGTTCCTCCTTTCCCACTGCCTATGGTTTTGAAGTCGCCGAGGAGAAATCCGCCTGTCACGATTACTGGCTTTAATCCAAATACTGATCCAGCACGCTCGTGTGCTGGCGCGATATCTGATCGCATTGCAATTCCGGGAGAAATTGTCGTTTGCTGTGAGCTTCCGGCTTGCACGGGAGCAGTGATTGTTACTTTCGCATCGTACCCAGCCTCGGAGGCTTTAAGGGTGTCGACTAAGGCGATATTTCTCGCGTAATGGAATCCTTCAGCAATACCCACGTGTGGAACGAGGGTCGTATCCAAAGATTTTCCCGTGTCGCGATTTGTTAGTTTGAGGTTTACGTTTAGGTAGGGAACAAATTCGCCTTCAGCTTTGCCACCAAGAACAGCGCCAGAGTATCGGATTTGTGCTTCAAAATGTATGTCGGCTGCTGTTTTTGGGGTAAGCCCCCCCCCTACTGGTTCAGTTGGTTCAAGAATCATGTCTGGGGGAGCTATTTCTAAGGTAATGGACATATTGCCACTAGATGCTGGTGCGTCTTCTACTAGGATTAGTTCTCCTGTAAAGTCTGGAACGGTTTCAACTGCAAGCGGAGGGGAACTACTGTCGCAGCCTATCAACAGACTGAGAATCCCAATCAAACCCATTATCCGTACAAGCTGGTCTGCATATTTTTCCGAAGATGGTCTATTAATCATTATCATTGGTTTTTCTCCTTGCTTCAGCTTGGGATCATGGAATAGTTGCTGGGTTGCCACGGTGGGCAACAGTTAGGATATTGGCAAATGCTGAACTAAGCCGTTGCATGAAGTCTTGTGCACGCGTCTGTGTAAAAGAGGCCTGTTCTCGGTCGTCAATTGCTGTTGCATCAAAGCTTGGAGCAAGGTAATTGATATTACTAAAGAATGCCCTTGCTTCGGCGCGTGCTTTTCCAAATGCTTCGACATCACCAGGGGCTTTCCCGCGCATACTGAAGATTTCGTGGTAGACGGCGAGATAAAAGATTTGAGCCAGGCGAGTTTCGATAATACTGATGTGAGTCTGAATACCTGCTCCACCGCTCGCGATGTCGCTTGCTCCAGCTGACAAGGCATCATCGATACTGTCTACTAGGTCACAGTCAATATTGGCAGGAGGTCCAAACTCTCCCCCTTCGCAATTGCCTTCTCTGCTTGTCGCGGTTCCTCTAATGGCTTGCCAGAATGCCCAAGCCTCGTCCCAATTATGGCCGGCACCTGAGATGGCGTCTATTTCTCCGGCAGGAACTTTTTCAATAGCCTCATCTAATTCATGTAACAGATTGAGGTAAAACATCCGTTGCGCACCCTTTTCGACCCATTCGCCACATTCCAGGGGAAAGATGGTGCCATTGACATTACAGTCGTTTCCGATTGGGTTTTGGGCTAACGCATTTGCGACGTTATCTTCTGCTGAGGCTAATACAGCTGCCGTAATGCCACGATTTGCTGCGTAGCGGCTCGGATCTTCGTATTTTGTGAATGAGGTTTTGAGGGTTTCGCCAAATCCAGTATCGGAGCTATACAGTATGCTCGCGGTCGCGAAATCTGGGAGTGCAGCATTCATTGTTTCGAAATTCGAGACAAGTGCTCGCTGTTTGTCAACATTTCCTATGGGCATTGTGGTGGCGGGTAGAACGCCAGTGGGTGCTATGCTCCCTGAACTTCCAGTGGGAGTTTGGGGAATATTTCCTGAGCTGCCAAATGAGGTTAAGATGCTTAATATGGGGACTCCTCCACTATCACGGAAGAGTGCAGATGGAGGCACGGCATCGTAGTGAACCGCTAGAATATTGTCTGAAAACATCGTGATTTCTAGGAGGTACTGATCGTTAAATGGATCGCCGAGTGGCTCAGAAGGAAGTGACACGTTTGAACCATATTGCCATCCCTCATGGTTTCCGAGTGTAGGCAGGAGATCGAATGTGAGGATTCCTCCTCCTGGATTTGAGCGATTCGTAATCTGTACACGCATTCGCTGATACGGAATGAAGTCCCCGATATTGCGAGCGCCAAACACTTGTTCTCGTTCTGCAAAGAGGCGTACCTGGAGATGCAGGTCTGCCAGATTGTTGGAGACTTGTCCGTTAACAATAGCTGGAACGAGGGGAGTTACCTCGGCGACTTCAACCACGGCCTCGATCGTTTTTCCAAACAGCTCTGCTTTGCCAAGCTCAGCTGTAGAAACTGCAGGGGATCGGGGATCTTTGGGGGGTTGTGCAAACGTGTATGATGCCATGATCGTACATAGTAGAATCATGACGATTTGTATTTGTCTCATGCTATGAGTGCCCTTTCCTTAGTGATGCGAAAAAAAAAGAAATTTCGTCAGTTAGAATGTTCTTCATGCTCTTGTCTCCCACGTCTCTTCCAACAGGGAGTTTTTTTGTATTTGTGTGTCATCCACAGATGGCATTGTTCGTATTTTCGTGTGCGTTCATTTTCGATTACGCGCTTTCAGTTTCTATGTCGCAGTAAGCGCATCGATTTCCAGCAATGCCTTCTCGGTGCGAATTGATTCGATATGTTTGAGGTTTCGTGAGCCTTGCATAATTTGATGCGCCGCTTCGATGCCCATTTCCATCGCCGTATCGAGGAAAATATACCTAAAGATTCCCTGTCGTCCGCCGGTCAATACGTTCTCCATTTTTGAAACTTCTGCAAGGAGAGTATCCCGATCATGTTGATACCCAAGATGATAGATGGGGTATCCGTGTTCGACCCACACACTATGATGGCCGAGGGCAACCGCGTCGATGTTATATCCGAGTGATCGAAGCTCAAGGGACATTTGCTGAAATAGGGTGTTGCCATCGGCCTCCCAGATTTCGTCACCGATTGAGCAGGGGATTTCCAGCATAATTGATGTTTTGCCCTGCGGCACCATCTCAGGGCTGCGACGTTTAGGTTCTTGGATGCGACTCATCTTGTATTGGGGTTCTGCGACATACATCCAGGTGTTCTCGCTGAAATTTGGGATGTCGAGTGGGATGTTTAAAAAACGAAGTGCTCGCGACCTCAGATTCCCAATCGCTGTTTCTACGCCATTGGTTGATTGAGGAGCGATGTATCGTGCCAAAGCGGGCAGTGAAATTGTCGAAAATACCCACGAACACGGCAGGAGATGTTCCTGGCCATCAAGTTGATAGCGTACAGCCTTCACTCGGTTCCCGATGACTTCGAGGCCTGTCACGTCTGCTCCAAGATGGATTATGCCGCCTGCACGGCACAGTCGCTCGGCCATTCGATTAAATAATTGGCCCATGCCAAGCCGTGGATAATAGTATCGGCGAGCATAGGTCCTAATTGGAGTTTGTCGCAACCCCATGAGTCGCAATGCGGCATCGCCAAGATTGAGGAGCGAAATTCGTTGTGCCGCCCAGTCTGAGGAGATTTTGGTGGGTGGAATGCCCCAGAGCTTTTCCGTATAAGGGCCGAAGAAACGGTTATAGAGAGGGGATCCAAATCGGGCGGTCACCCAACCCTCAAAATGTGATTCGTCACGTGGGGCAATGCGGCGACGGATAACTTCACCCGCATATCCCAGCAAGGCTTTCAGGTTGAGCCCAAGGCCAAAATTTTTGATCAGGTCTGGTGTGGACAGTGGATAGGAAAATCGTTTTCCGGAGTGCAACACGACAGACTTACGTTCTGGCATAAGCATGTCGTTGCCCATCAGGTCGAGAATGCGATGTGTGAGTTCTTTGTTCTGGGAGAGAAAGCGGTGTCCCCCAAGATCGAAGCGATATTCGCCAAAGATATTGGTTGCGCATAACCCTCCTGGGACAAGTTCGCGCTCAATGACGACGACGTTCCATCCTTGTGCGGCAAGTTCCCATGCGCAACTTAACCCACAGGGGCCTCCTCCAAGAATGACAATGGGATCTTTCATTTGGCTTTTGTTATTGGGGCAGCACAGTCTGCTGCAACCTGTATTAGATCCTCGATATTCTCAGCGCATCTCCCGCAGCAATCGTGGTCGAGGCCGAAGGCTGTGATAAGTGAATTGGGATCAGATCCGTGTTTCGACAATGCACACTGCATCTTTCGGTCGGTGATTCCTTTACAGAGGCAAAGATACATAATGAATTCTCCATACATGCTAGGTAATGGTAATGATTATAAGTATCAATAGTAGTATTACACTAAGAACTTGTCAAGTCCCTGTTGATCGCTGATTCTGGCCATATTGACTATGATTACCACAATCACATAAGTTCATCATGTTGTGGATTGAAGGCAGCGTAATCAAACTGATGGTGTCGATGGGAGGGGTGTGATGAAAGCAAAAAAAGGTGTTGTTGCGTATCTTAATAAACTTTTGACCAATGAGCTGACCGCAATCAATCAATATTTTCTCCATGCCGAGATGTGCGAGAATTGGGGGTATGATCGGCTGTATCACAAAATTCGAGCCGAATCCGTTGACGAAATGAAACACGCCGAGGGGCTTATTGAACGTATCTTGTATCTGGAAGGCATTCCAAATGTACAGCGCCTTGGGAGTATTACCATTGGGCAGACAGTTTTGGAACAACTCAAACTTGACCTGAAAGTGGAGCAGAGGGCGGTAACTCTTTTCAATGAAGGAATTGCTCATTGTGTCAAGGTCGGGGATAATACCACGCGGGAGAAATTGGAAGAGATGCTGAAGTCAGAAGAGGAATACCTCGATTTCATTGAAACCCAACTTGAAACGATTAAACAAGTTGGCATCCAAAATTACCTTAGCCAGAAAATCAAGAACGACTAATTTGCTGGCCTAGACATGTCTACCCAAAACGCTATTCAAGCGCTCCAGAGGTTTGTCTCTGCACATATTATCGGGCAGCAGAATCTTGTCGATCGTCTCTTGATCGCGTTGTTGGCAGATGGACATTTGCTGGTTGAAGGAGCGCCAGGGCTTGCGAAAACCAGAGCCATCAAGATTCTAAGTCAAGGTGTCGAAGGGGACTTTCACCGTGTGCAATTTACTCCTGATCTTCTTCCGGCAGATCTAACCGGAACAGAGATTTATCGTCCACAGGACGGATCATTTAAGTTCCAACAGGGGCCCCTCTTTCACAATCTTATTCTTGCCGACGAAATTAATCGAGCACCCGCCAAGGTTCAATCGGCGCTTCTCGAAGCCATGGAGGAGAGACAAATCACGGTTGGGGCTGTGACGTATCGCCTACCTAAACTGTTTTTGGTGATGGCAACGCAAAACCCGATCGAGCAAGAAGGTACCTACCCGTTGCCGGAAGCCCAACTCGATCGATTTCTCATGCGTGTCAATGTCCACTATCCGGCGGCGGAGATGGAGAAGGAAATTCTACAATTGAATCGTGGTGAAGCACGGGAGGGTAGGACTAACGCTGTCGTAGGACAGGTGTTGGTGACTCAAAAAGATCTGTTTGATGCACGGCAAGAAGTATTGAATGTCTACATGGCCGATAGTCTCGAGGCATACCTGTTACATCTTGTGCTCATGACGCGAACGCCGAATGAGTATGGCGATGATCTTGCAAAATGGGTGCAATATGGAGCAAGTCCTCGCGCCAGTATTGCGCTTGATCGCTGCGCGCGAGCGCGTGCATGGTTGGCTGGGAGAGATTATGTTGCTCCGGAGGATATTCAAAGTATGGCGTATGATGTCATGCGTCATCGCATTATCCTTACCTACGAAGCCGAAGCGGATGGAGTCACTCTTGATCAACTGATTGGTGAACTTATTTCGCGTATTGCCGTTCCATGAACCGGAAGAGAGCCCAGCTAGACCTTTCGCCTTCCTCCTACGAGAGCACTTGTGATGACAGGGATCCAGTCCGCATTTCACTTGCATCAATGATTAGTCTTCGCCAGGCCGCGCGAAACCTTCCGTTGAAGGTTGCAAAAATTAGAGCTCCGCAAAACGGAGGATATCTTGCGCCGTTTAAAGGCCTGGGGATGGAATTTGATGAAGTTCGTCCGTACCAAGCAGGTGATGATATTCGGAGTTTGGATTGGAAGGTCACTGCTCGAACAGGGAAGCCACACACCAAATTGTTTCGGGATGAGCGAGAGCGGCCAGTTCTTTTATGGGTTGATTTAAGGGCACCAATGTTTTTTGCAACGCGTGGGAGCTATAAAGCTGTTGCAGCTGCACATGTCGCCGCTCTTTTAGCTTGGAGTGCGACCTTGCAAGGTGATCGTCTCGGGGCTTTGATATTTTCCGAGCATAAACATGTCGAATTGCGACCCCGGCGTGGCAGCTCTGCGGCACTTCATTTCATGAAGCAACTTGTGGAACATCCAGCTTGGGATGGTCGTGTCCAGACCGCCACCACTGGTGATCGTCATGCTTCGCTCCATGCTTTGGGAAGGCTTCGGCGTGTTGCGCGTCCTGGTAGTTTAATCTTTTTGATTAGTGACTTTCGCAATATTGATGAAGAAACGGAATCTCATATTTCACAATTGGCTCGGCACAATGATATCGATATGGTGTTTATTTTTGACCCACTCGAACGAGAATTGCCTCCGGCAGGTATTTACCGTGTTAGTAATGAACAGGAGACGCTCATTCTTAATACACGTGATGAAAAGGTTCGAGAAACCTATCGACAGCGTTTTGATGCACGTTTTGCTCGGTGGCGCCGGAGGAGCCATTTGAGTCGGATGTATCTGATGTCTTGTTCGACCGAACAGAATGTGTTGCACTCGTTGCAACGCGGGTTTGGATCGCGCATCGTATGAATTCCCCTGTTCCACAACTACCTCTTCGCGATATCCATTTACCCAGTTCCGTCTCATGGTGGCCTCCAGCGATTGCTTGGTGGATTCTTGTTGTGTTGGTGATCGTGGGAACTATTTTTGTTGTGCGCTATGTTTGTTATCAGCGAAGACGTAATCGAGTTCGACGAGTGGCTTTAAAAGAGATCGATACGATTCAGGAAGCCTTCAATGTTCACAAAAACAATACACGTTTAGTCCGTGAACTTTCTGTCCTGGTACGTCGCGTGTGTGTCAGTCGATATCCCCGAGGTGAGGTTGCAAGCTTGACTGGAGCCAAGTGGATGGCCTTTCTGGATCACAATCTTGTCGACAAGCCTTTTGGAGAAGGAAGTGGCACTGTCTTGATGACCGAACCATATCGAAGAAATCCAGATATCGATGCCAATGCGTTGTTATCGTGCTGTCGATCTTGGATTGTCGCATTGCCAACACAGAAGTCAGGCGTATGATTCACTTTGATTGGCTCTGGGCAGCTGTGCTGTTTCCATTGCCGGTGATCTTTTGGTGGGGCCTTCCCAAGGTTGAGTCTGCGCACAGATCGGCGCTTCGCGTTCCTTATATTGACGATTTTGGTTGTGCCAGCGTGAGCTCTATTCGCCGTGGCATAGCCTACGTGCCATTGCTGCTAGCGATCCTAGCGTGGCTGTTGGGCGTTCTTGCGCTCATGCGGCCGCAATGGTTGGATGATCCCGTTGCTTTTCCAACAACGGGGCGGGATCTCATGCTTGCTGTTGACCTTTCAGGCAGCATGGAAACTCGGGACTTTGAATTTCGAGGGGATGTGGTTGATCGATTGACAGCAGCAAAGTCGGTTGGTTCTGACTTTATTGGGCGACGCACTGGTGATCGTTTGGGCCTGATTTTATTTGGGCAAAAAGCATATATCCAAACGCCTCTGACCTATGATCGCGAGACTGTGAGTGTTTTGCTTATGGAATCTGTAATTGGTCTTGCTGGACGGGAGACAGCAATTGGGGATGCCATTGGTCTTGGGATTAAGCGCCTTATGGAACGCTCTGCTACTAGCAAGGTTCTCATTCTGCTTACCGATGGTGCCAATACTGCAGGTGAAGTGAGCCCACACAGGGCCGCTGAGTTAGCTGCGAAACAGGAGCTCAAAATCTACACCATTGGTATTGGCGCGGATGAAATGGTGGTGTCATCGTTGTTTGGGAGTCGAATCGTAAATCCATCTGCTGAGCTAGATGAGAACATGCTTAAGGCGATTGCCGAGCGTACGGGTGGGCGTTATTTTCGTGCGCACAACACTCGAGAGCTTGAGGAAATTTACAGTATTCTTGATACGCTTGAGCCTGTTGAACACGAGGCGCAGATGTTTCGTCCTCGGCACGCTCTCTTCCCGTGGCCATTGGGAATGGCTCTGTGTCTTGCAGGTGTTCTCGTGATCTGGCGTGTGGTAGGTAGATATGGAGTGTGAGCGTTGATTGATCAAGTTCACTGGCTGCGTCCTGCGTGGTTCTTAGCGTTTCTCCCCTTGGGAATGTTGCTATGGCTTATGTTGCGGCACACGATGAAGGCCATGGCCTGGCGAGCCGTATGTGACCCTCAGCTATTGCCGCACATTCTTATCGGAAGGGATAGGGAACCGCGACGCTGGTCGATGATCAGTGTCGCGGTAGCTGGTATTTTTACAATTCTTGCGTTGGCGGGTCCTGCGTGGGAACGCGATCCACAACCAGTGTTTCGCGAGCAGTCTGCACTTGTATTGATTCTAGACCTTTCTCGCTCGATGAATTCGACTGATATTATGCCGACTCGATTAGTGCGTGCGCGCCACAAGGTTTTGGATATCTTGAGGCATCGTAACGAAGGATACACCGCGTTGATTGTTTATGCTGGAGAACCATTTGTTGTCACTCCATTGACCGAGGATGTTGGGACAATCGCGGCATTGGTCCCGGCTTTGAGTACAGATATAATGCCGGTTCACGGGAGTCGACCGGATCTCGCGTTGGATGAAGCAGTCACATTAATTACACAGGCGCAGATGGCCCGAGGCCATGTCTTGCTTCTTACTGATGGAATTGCTGGGTCTCGTATTGATGATGCGGTCATCCGTCTCCGCGATCAAGGCCACCGGCTTTCAGTTCTTGGTATAGGTACTGAAGCGGGTGCGCCGATTTCTCTTCGAAATGGAGAGTTTTTAAAAGATGGCCAAGGGTCGATTGTTATTCCAAAAATGAATGAACAGCAGTTGCGTAAACTTGCGAAAAATGGGGAGGGGCGGTACAGCCTATTTCGATCTGATGATCGTGACATTGAACATCTTATGGCAGGCGTGACAGTGCATCAAAGGGGAAGCCAAACCAAAGATACAGGGCTTCATATTGATCGTTGGCGAGAAGAGGGTCCATGGCTTTTGTTGGTGGTGCTTCCGATAGCGGCAATGACATTTCGGCGCGGACATCTTGCGGTCCTCGTGTTTGTGTTTCTTGTATTCCCAGCGCGAGCGTATCCGTTCGATTGGGACGCGTTGTGGTTAAATTCAAATCAACGGGCAACCAGTGCGCTGAAACAAGGAAATTTTGAACGCGCTGCAAAGTTATTTTCAGATCAACAATGGAAAGCGACGGCGCAGTATCGGGCGGAGCAATTTGAACAAGCGGCATTATCGTTGAAGGATATTGAAACTCCAGACGCGTTGTATAATAAAGGTAATGCGCTTGCGCGTGGCGGACGTTTTCCTGATGCATTGGAGGCCTACAATACGGCCTTGAACGTTGACAATACTCATGAGGATGCTCGTTATAACCGCGACCTCATTGAACAGTTTCTTGAACAGCAACAACGGCAACAGGATAGGCGAGGAGAGGAGAGTGATGATCAACAAGCTGGCAGGAATGCGGATAGCGATGAGCAGCAATTATCTCGGGAGAAATTAGATCAACACGGAGGGGAACGACAGCAGGACTTGTCATCTGATGGTGTCGACGAAGCTGAGCGTGCGAATGAAGGTAATGATCAGCACGAACAGGAGAATGTGAAACAGCAGCATGACCAAGAGGAAACACGAGATGATCAGAAGGAAGGACAGCAGGTACAATCAGATCTCGAGGAATCTTCCACTGACTTATCTCATCAAACACTCGTTGATGTTCGTGAAGATTTAGAGTCCCAGCAAGCCGACGAGCAATGGCTTCGTCGGATCCCAGATGATCCTGGAGGGTTATTGCGGAGAAAATTTCTGCACCAGTATAACCGACGGTCCCAACCGGCAATTGAGAATACTCCGTGGTGATGAAACATTCTAGTTCACTTGTCGCTGGGATGGTCCTAGGGGTGCTGTGTTGTGCTGTCAATAGTTGGGCCGTCACTATTACTGCGACGGTGGATCGTGATCCAGTTCGCCTTGACGAATCGTTTACTCTTGTGTTCGCCGCTGAAGGCTCTGTTGATTCTGGTCCTGATTTTCAGTCACTTGAACAGGATTTTGACATTCTTCACCAAAGTCAAAGTACGAACATGAGTTTTATACATGGACAAATGTCCAATACACGACAGTGGACGCTTGTACTTATGCCTCAGCGTTTGGGTGAGTTGATTATTCCTCCCATTTCATTCGGAAATGATCATAGTGCAATGATGCGTGTGACTGTCATTTCAGGACACCCTGCCCAAGCAGGGGCTCGCTCTGAAGAGCTGTTTGTGGAGGTGGAGGCAAAGCCAAGACGGGCTTTTGTGCAAGAGCAAATTCTCTATACGGCCCGGCTATACAGGGCAGTAAATATAGAAAATGCGAGTCTCACTGAACCCACCATGAATGATTCAGATGTGGTGATTAAGAAGTTAGGAGAGGATCGAACGTTTCAGACGCAGCGGGATAGCCTCCGGTATCACGTTGTGGAACGTCGGTATGTTTTGTTTCCTCAACGGAGCGGAACTCTCACAATTGATCCGGTGGTTTTTACTGGCCAGATTGTGCCACAGGGACGTTCATTTTTCAGCCAACGAAGTGGTCAAACTAAGCGGGTTCGATCAGATGCCATCACACTGGAAATTCTTCCCATCCCATCTTCATTTCACGGGGCAACTTGGTTGCCGGCGCGAGATATGCAATTAGCCGAAACATGGCCTCAGAATTCCCCACAGTTTATTGTTGGCGAACCCGTGACTCGGACTCTTTCAGTTGTGGCTGAGGGGCTGACATCGGCCCAGCTTCCAGTGATCAATTCTACCGTTCCATCCAGTATCAAGCAGTATCCCGATCAACCCGTGTCGAAAGATGCGGAAACGCACCAGGGTATTATCGGGATCCGTGAGGAAAAGGTAGCGTTAATCCCAGGTCAGGCAGGAAATCTAATTCTTCCGGCGATTGAGATTCCATGGTGGAATACACAAACTAACACGATGAAAACTGCAAGACTTCCAGAGAGAGAGATTTTTGTTGAGCTTGGAGAGGGAATGACAAATGAATTAGGAAACCACAGAGAATCTTCATCAGAGGAGTTGGCGGCGTCGATCGATGTGGTCAGCTCATCATCTGATGTTGTGCAGTCTCAGGAAGGCGCGTATGAAGTAGGGGTATGGCAATGGATGACGGGGTTGCTTGTCATTGGGTGGTTGATCACTAGTGTGTTGTTCTGGCGATATCGACGTGGCAATCAATCCATATCGAGTGATGCAAGGAAAGATGTTTCAATAAGTCGTCGGTCTGTGGAACGAACCCTTAAATCGGCATGTGAGCGTGGGGATGTACATGCGGCGAAAGTGGCGTTGTTGGAGTGGAGCAAATTTCAATGGCCAGACAATACGCCTAAAGCCATTGGGGCTATTAGTGAGCGTGCATCTGAACCTTTCTGCGGTGAAATTTGTAGGCTAAATCGGGCGCTTTATGGGCATGAGTCTGCGGTGTGGAAGGGAGAATCATTGTGGCTTTCACTCAAGCAATCAATGGAAGAAGACACAACGACCTCCAAAGACACCCCCAACAACCTCGAGCCGTTGTGGCTGACATAACAGAGGGAGAGGTGAAGTAAGCAATTGCCACACGAGCTTGTAGCTCACGATTATTACGGGTCGCGAATTATTACTCGTATTTGATGGCCAATCCGCGAGCGTCTGCTTGGCAGTGCAAGAGGAATGCCCACCAACAGTTATTGGCAATTTCTACATCAACCACGTCATCTGCACCCATTTCTTTCGCGGTCGCTGCAAGCTTGTTTAAAACGGCACCCTTGGAAATATCGGAAAATGGCATTGACCAGCCAGACACTTCAACTGTTCCTAGTACTTGATGCGGTTTTGTAATTGACTTTGAGTCGACACTCATCTGGGTCAAGGGGTAGGAACATCCAACAAGAAATGCACTCGCGCAAATAATTGCAATGAATTTTACGTTCATCATGTATGCCTCCATATCGTTTGATCGTCTCGGCTTTACTGAGGATTCGCTGCATCCTCATATTTCACAGCTACGCCGAGACCGTCGGCCCAGCATTTGATTACCTCTCCGATAGCGGGAACCACCGACCAATAACAGTTATTCTTTATCCTGATATCTAGAATGTCATCTGCTCCGAGAATATCTGCTTTTGTTCGCAGCGTGTGCATTATTTTTCCAACTGCAATCTCGCCAAAAAAAGCCCATTCAGAGGCTTCAACGGTTTGCTGCCATTTAATTGGCTTATTCACAGTCTCGGAGGTAACAATTCCCATGGGTGCCATTGAATAGGAACAGGAAATCGTCGACAAAGACAAAAACACCAAGCAAGCGAATACATGCCATCGTGTCATAGACTGGCTCCTTCCCTTCAAATATATCGGAATAATTCTCAAGCGTCTTTCATCTTTACACATGCGTGAATCATGAATTGTACATGGTTCACAATGTATCATTGTAGCAACATAACATGCCTAGCATAGTAACACAGGAGAAAAAAAATGACGACAAATAGGCGAGATTGCCATCTATTTTCGGCCTGTTAGATAGTTCGTAGAATTATTCAGTTAATCGTTCAGGCGTGGGTCTTGGAGAGCGGTACTGTAGACGCAGGGTTTCTCTCTACATCACAGGTCTGAAATTTAGCTCGATGTAGACTGAGGAAAGATTGTATTTGGTGTAAGGTTTTCCTCCGACGGAGGGAGCTCCTGTTCGTTTGTTTGTGCTCGCTCATTGGCTTCTTTGAATAATCGAGCTTCTGTGCCTACAGCAAAGTCGACGTCGCCGTGAATGACTTCATGAATTGCGCGACAGGTTTCCTTGGCAAATGGTCTTTGGGATACCTTTGGGGCGCCTTGCAGCAAATGCTTGGCACGTTGAACCGCAATGGAGACAATTCGAAAATGTGAGTCAATTTTAGTGTTGCTGTAATGATCAAGTAATGAAAGAATTTCCATTGTCACTCCTTTTACTCTGCATGGTTTTGTTTGTAGAGGCAAGTTTTGCCGATATATTTGGTTTTCATCCTTTCTGCGGTGATCACTGCTTCCAATTTTTTCAGTGATTGGTTCAAGTCGTTGTTTACGGTGATGTAGGTGTACTGGCGAAAGTGTTTCATTTCATCACGTGCACGGTCCAGGCGTATTTGAATTGATTCTTGGGAGTCTAGTCCTCTGGTTTGAAGACGCGTTTGGAGCTCATTGAGTGATGGTGGGAGGAGATAAATAAACACTCCTCCATGAAATGTTTTCTTGAGTTGCATGGCTCCTTGTTCATCGATATCTAGCAAGATGTCAACTCCTTCAGTTAACGTTTGTGATATCGTTGCCCTGTTTGTTCCATAGAAGTGACCGTAGACTTCTGCCCATTCGAGAAACTCTTTGTTATCGACCATTTTCTGAAATGTAGCTTTGTTAACAAAAACATAGTCTTGTCCGTTGACCTCGCCTGGGCGATGGGGACGGGTAGTGTATGAAATAGAAAACCGCAAATGCGGGATACGTGCAACAAGCTGATTGCACAATGATGTTTTTCCAGCACCAGAGGGCCCTGATATCACGAACAGAAGACCTTGTCGTTTTCCAAGAGATATGTCGTTTCCAATTGTTGTTGTATTGTTCACGTGGTGGATGATGATTAAGCCGTTATTCGAGGTTTTGGATTTGCTCTCGAATCTTCTCCAACTTACCCTTTATTGACATGGTTCGCTGTGAGACGTCAAGGTCATTGCCTTTTGTGCCCATCGTATTTACTTCTCGATTAAGTTCCTGCATTAGAAAATTTAGAGTTTTACCAACCTCTTTGCCTGTCTTCATGAGAGTGAGGCACTGGTCTAGATGGCTGTCCGTTCGGGTCAACTCCTCACTTATATCACATCGAGTGGAGAACAATGCAATTTCTTGAGAGATGCGTGTGGAATCAATCGTGTAGTCTTTCGTGAGATGTTCAATTTTTTTGTGTAGGCGGCTGGTGTAATGTTGAATGATGAGGGGTGTGCGCCGTTTGATTGCGGTGATGTCTTTCCGTATGGATTGAAGGTGTCTGAGAATATCCTGTGTTAACGCACGACCTTCCTTTTTTCTCATGAGGTCGAGTTCCTTCAATGTACTGTGCAGCATCTGATCTATGACCTTTGCTATGACTTTAGCAGGGATAGGAGAAGGCGCGATGGTCGTGAGTTCGCGAAAATTTGCCAACAAACCTATGTCGATATCTCCGGTTAAACCAAGTTCACATTGCAATTTTTTGAGTATGCAAACGTATTGGCGGGCGACATTTTCGTCTATCTGAATGTGTTGTTGCTGTTTTGATTTGTTGCGTAGGGAGATAGACACATCAACTTTACCACGTGAGATATATTGACTGATAATTCGTTTAATTTTTGCCTCATGCGGAGAGAGAGTGCTGGGGAGATGAGTTGCAATCTCGCAAAACCTGTGATTGACAGATCGGATCTCCACGACTACGTGGTGTTCGTAGACGACGCGTTCCTTCCGACTGTATCCTGTCATGCTTTTGATCATTGGGTGAGACTCTCAGCGTAGTTCCATGATCTTTCGTGTTCAGACCTATTTA
>DCWI01000017.1:0-7619 GCA_002328825.1 Nitrospiraceae bacterium UBA2166
AATAAGTGTAAATCCAGCACGGCGTTTACCCATCACCCGTTCCGTCACCCCAATTTACGATATCAGTGTTTTCACCTTCGCCGCCAGATGTTCCATCGGCACCGTTTGAGCTTAGGTCGTAGTCACCGCGCTCGCCAGGTGATGAGTATTCATACTCTCGATTCCAAGGGTCAAGAGGTACAGGTTTTGGGAGATAGGGGCCTGCCCATTTCTCAATTCCTGATGGAGATTCACGAAGGGCTTGCAGGCCTTCCGAGGACTCTGGGTATCGACCGACATCGAGTCGAAACATATCGAGTGCGGTGCCCAGCATCTCAATTTGTGCCTGCGCCGCTTTTGTTTTTGAACTTCCTACTTTGCTGAAAAGTCTGGGGCCGACAAGGGCGGCGAGCAAGCCGATAATAATCATAACTACTAGCAGTTCGATGAGGGTGAATCCGCATCTATTTCGTGTGAGTTTTGACATATGCTTATCCTTTAGAGTGGAAGGTCGTTAATGCTAAAGATGCCAACAAGCATCGAAATAACAATGCCACCGACAATGAGGGCCATTCCAAGAATCATGATTGGCTCCAATAGAGAGGTCAAGCGTTTAATCGATGTTCGTACTTGTTGGTCATAGGTGTCTGCCACAGTCAGCAGCATTGTATCAAGGCGACCGGTTTCATCTCCCACAATAGTCATTTGGGTTGCGAGGGAAGGAAAGACTCTAATCTGTTTGAGAGCGTCTCCAATTCCAACCCCGCTCTTTAAGTTTTGGCTTGCTTCGTCGATGGCCAGAGAAAATACACGGTTGTTAACTGTCTCTTTGACGATCTCCAGTGCCTGAAGAATTGGAACACCGTTGCGGAGCAGCGTTCCAAGTGTTCGCGCTAACCCCGCCACTTCTGCTTTTTGCAGCACGGATCCAAGAAAGGGGAGATTGAGTTTTAATTGATCCCAAATGAGGAGGCCGGTGGGTGTATAGGTATAGAGACGGCAGGCTATGATCAGGCTAATACATATAATCATAATACCCCACCAGTAAGTGCTTAAGATCTCGCTTACAGTCAATAAGAATTGGAGTGAGAGTGGGAGTGAGACTGCAGCATCGCTAAAAATTGTTGCAAAGCGAGGAACAACGAATGTGAGAAGTAGCACAATGGATGCGCCGCTTGCGGCGAATAACACGATTGGGTAGGCCATGGCAGAGCTGAGATAATCTTTAAGATCTTGTGCGCGTTCGAGAAACTCTGCGATACGGCGTAATACAGCATTAAGGGCTCCTCCCGTTTCGCCGGCACGAACAAGGTTTACGTAGAGCCGTGAGAAAATGTGTGGATGTTTTGATAGAGCAGAGGCGAGAGAGGTTCCTCCCTGCACATCGGCAAGTACTTGGTCAATGATTTGTCGTAGGGATTGGTTTGGTGTTAGGCCAGATAGAATACTTAAGCTACGATCAAGAGGTAGGCCTGCTTCAAGTAGTGTTGCCATTTCTTGAGTGAGGGTCAAAATTTCGCGTTTCGATATTCGCAAAAAGAGTGTGGCAATAGAGACATTAATGGATGACGTTTCTTGGCTGTGTTCTTTGACTATTCGAATTGGGATTTTCCCGTCATCTTGAAGCCGTGAGACAGCAGTCTGTTCGTCACGGACTTCCATCTTTCCTTCGGTGACAATCCCACTAAAATCTGTTGCGCGGTATGCAAATATTGGCAACGGCTTCTCCTTGATTTGTAGAGCAGTGGGCTAATGAATGGGCACACTTTAACATAGTTAAGCTGTTGATAACATTTGCGAATCAAGTACGTGTCCGTACGAATTTTGTCCACATGGTCGTGAAGATAAGAACCGCAAATGCGGCGGTGACATCGGTAGGCCCTAAGGGAAGGTCAAAACGAAGAGATAGGTAAAAGCCAATCAGGCTTGAGAGGCCACCAAATATTGCTGCAAGTAGTGAGAATTTTTGGATTCCCCATGCATAGAACATTGAAATTTGATGTGCGGCGATTGCTGGGAGAATGAGAAATCCAAAGATCATTAAAGGCCCAACTAAGATTACTCCATGGGCAACGAGTACTCCAATCAGTCCGAAGAGAAAGAGATTCCACGCAGGTACATTTTTTCCCATTGTTATTGCCATGGTGGGGTCAAATGATACCAGTGTAAAGAATCGCTGAAAAAACAAGAGGCAGAGTGCGATAAGTGAGGTGGTCACGATAAGAAGTGGGAGGTCATTTGGGAGCATTCCGAGGACTTCACCTTTTAGGAGCGAAAGAATTTCTCGTTCTCCAAACGGATTTGCAGCGACAAAGAGAATACTCAATGCTGCGGCCACAGCGTATGCGGAACCAATGTGTGAATCGTTCAGCGTAAATCCTCTACGTTCGACTGCTACCAAGGCGATAATGGCTATGAAGGTAAACGTCAAAGAACCCGTCATTGCCATTGTTCGCTCTGGATCCTCATGAGGAAAGATGTGAATGCCAACTGTGTGAAGGAGATATGCAAACGCAATACCGGCGGATGATATTTGAGGTAGGGCTATACCGAACAAGACCATTCTTCGCAGGATGAGATATATTCCAGCGAGTGGGCAGGTTAGGCCAAGTAAAAAGCTTCCATAGAGCGCTTCTTTCAGCAGAAAGTCAGGGCTGAACATTTCGAGGATAATACTCATGTTTCGTTGAGTTCTGGCAATGATGCAGTAATTAATTGGCCTTGTTTGATATTGAGTACGGTGTCAGCGATATGGACGATTTCTTTTACTTTATGGCTGACAAGAAGAATGCTGAGGTTTTTAGTATGCTTTAGATTCTCTAACACTCTAAATATTAAGGTCGCACTTTCGCGATCGACCCCACTTGTTGGTTCGTCCATGACCAAGTAATTTGGTCGAGTTGCTAATGCACGTGCAATTAGTACTCGCCGTTTTTGCCCAACTGATAAGGTCGCGAATAGGCAGTCGCTGTGTTCCGCTAATCCTACTTGAGCAAGGTGGTCAATTGCTTCGTGGTGGTGAGTATCATGAGTGTATTGTAAGGGTGAGTGATATGCGAGCATGCCCATAAGGACAATCTCTTTGGCAGAGAGGGGATAAGAAGTGTCGAGTGTTTCGTGTTGTGGAACATATCCACAACGAAAACGTAAGCTTTCAGAGTTATTATAGTAATGAATCTTTCCTGTGATAGGGGGAAGAATTCCAACCAACGTTTTCAGGATTGTTGATTTTCCTGAGCCATTGGGTCCGAACAAAACGGTCAAACGGCTATGATGTAGCGATATTGTGACGTCTGTAAGTACTGGGTGCCCATGGTATCCTATGCTGGCGTTGTCTAGAGTGATCAATGCTGTTGATTTATGTTTCACGGGTGCAAACTTTAGCGACTGGTGTACGCTGCTACTAAGCGAGACACAATTGTGTCGATCAGGCTGATATAGTCGTCTGTTCTTGGTACGCCTCCAACTGTTGATGGGATGACAACGACTTTTGCCGGGGTGCGCTGAGCAACGAATGTAGGAGTTTTGCGTTCATGAAACGGTTCAATCAGGATAAGTTTAACGTTCATAGTGTTTATTCGGGGAATAAGTTTTCTGATATGTGTGGCAGAAGGAGGGATGCCAGGTTTGGGTTCAAGTTCATCTCCAACAACAAGGTTAAACCCAAAACTTTCTGCGAGATACGCAAACGTTCGGTGATATTCAATGACATTGATGTTTTGTAATGGCTTCATTTGTTTTTGCCATACAAGAAGCTTTTTTTCAATGCGTTGTTTGAAGCTGTGAAAGTTGCGTGTAAATGTTGGGCACAAATCGGGTTCTAGAAAGCAGAACTTTTCGGTCAGACCTTCTACGATTAACACTGCGTTAGTCGGACTTAAGTGAAAGTGGGGGTTCCCTAGTAAGTGAATGTGTCCCTCTGATCTATCCGCTTTTGTAGCGGGAGGGACTTGGAGCATATCAACAAATTGTGCTGCCATGATACGTGTTGAGGAATCAAAACGTGGTACGAGTTTTGGGTTTTTGGATACTGCAATGAGGGGAGGTAACCATCCTTCTTCCACCCCCGCACCGTTTTGAATTAACACATCAGCGTTGTTGAGGGTGCGGATGTAGCTTGGTTTTGGGTTGACAAAGTGGAGATCCTCTGTCCCTCGTCCTAGAGAAGTAATTGTGATCTCATCTCGTTTTCCGCAGAGTGGCGAGCACCATCCGACTATTTCTTTCACTAGGGCTTCGTATTCTGGAAGCGATGTGACCACGTTTAATGTGGCTAGTGCTTGTGACGGCAGCAACCCAAGGGAGATTATGCAGAGAAACTTCAAATAATGTTGGATTCGAGTGTGTATCATGTTGCTCCTCTAATCTGGGGATGGGTCATTTATGTTTCCGTGTCAAAACTGATGTGCTCCATGTTCCCCTAGGGCAAAACTCCATTGTAGAAAAAATCCATGGTTGGCTTCATTCTCGCGGCTTTCCGCAAAATCAAGGTTGTACTGGAGGCGGAGCCGGGAAAACTCAGATGTAACCCAGGATATGTTGGGTGAAACGCGATATCTCTTGCTACGTAGATCATCGTCGATCTGCTCAATTCCACCATGACCATCCGCATATTCAAAACGGAGTCCGGCAACCCAGCGAGGTTGAAATCCATAGATAAGCTGGGTATAGAATCCCCAGTCTTCTAGTGGATCCTCAAAAACGGTATTGTTTTTATCTGATCCGGCTTCGTAGTCTCTGTAGAGAAATTCTGATTCCAAAGACGCAAAAGGGTAGCCCATCATGGTTCGACGCGGTTGCCATTTGAGCTTCATGTCCACCCCATAAATATGTGTTCTCGCATCCGGGGATGAGGAGTTTGGTCCGAGAAGGGCGGAACCTCCAATTTTCAGTGTCATCGCGTCTGTGAAATCGAATGAGCTTACAACGCGTGGCATGTAAAGCAGGTCATTGGGATCATTGATTGCTCGTTTGTCAAGAATGTGTCCGCCGACAGTTTCCCCTTCTTTCCCAAGAAAACTGATAGCGATCTCTCCGCGAGCTTGCTGTGCACTGCCAATGAACTCGAGGTAAAATGGTGTTGGGGCGAGCCATGAGGCTTGAAGACCTGGCCCGCGAAGTCCGTCAGGTCCTAGGAGGCGGTTGAGGATGATTGGCTGATCGACAAAGTCCCAGGCATGGGCATGGATGTGGTTCATATTGCCAAATCGAGTAAAAAATTGGCCACCCATGAGTTGCACATTGTACGGAAGGGCTTGAGTTGTCAGGAATCCCTCTTCTAGCTCGACGATCGTTTCTCCCTCTTCGATAAATGTATTGAGATTGACTTGAGCCGAAAAGTAGGGGTCGATGGCGCCCCTAAAATTCAATTCCAGTGCCTGCACATTGAACCCATTTTCTTTTGGGTCATGTCCACCAAAGTTCAGCGGTTCATCATCTGAAAATCCAGCAGCTGTAAAAAGACCGTTTAGCGCGATTTTAGGGTTAAATCTGGCAATTGTAGAATTTAATAGGCCTCTACGTTGCTGTTTGAGTTCTTGTTTCAGCTTTTTAATTTCTACTTGTTGTTCTTCGTAATTCTGTTCTAAGGCATCAAGCTTTTGTTGGGTGTTTTTACTGTTCAAAGGATGAGTGGTCGTGTCCTTTGCATTAGCGAGGTTAGGCGTGTAGATCGCGATGAATATGAGGCTAATAATCCATGTGTAGCGCATTTTTTGTATCATACTATGGCTTAGTGGCTCGACAACTTCTTGGTGTCAGGCATTGAATAAAAATTGTAAGTCTATGCCGTATGCAGCAACTCAGAGAGGCGTGCGTACGTGTTAATGTTGAGAAAACAACGGCATCGGGAATGGCGCTTCCCTGTTCTACAGTTGACGCATACCTGATATGAGCTGATTAGTAGTTAGAAAAACAGGTTTGGTGGCGCACGAGCCTTGATTAAATCAAGTTGAATGGGGAGATAAGGCGTTTTGGGGGTGTGTGCGTTGCGTAGCTGAAGTGTGAGAATATTGAAGTCGATATCCACATTCGATAAGACAGTTGATCCAATTGAGTGTTCAAGCCAGGTGCAGGTATCACTTGCGTGATGGTGGGTTCCATCAGCGTCAGTGTCAAATTTGTGGTGAATCTCAACGGTTGGGGCAAGACCTGCGAGCACAAGGTAGGCAAGGCATAACGATGCAGCTATGAAGAGGCGTGGTTGAGGCATGACTCATAGGCTTTATATGGCTGTTTCTGCTTTGTTGTCAAGGGCTGTGATCGTTTCTGAAGGGTGTATAACACATACTGGTTGCAGCATGAGTGTGTTATTACTGAACAATAATGCTTTTATGGTACATGGTTGAGGAGAACGTGAGAGAACTGGTTATAGGCTAAGGTGATTTGAAAGTGCACCGTATATCCTATCTGCCAAAATGGGCCTTGCTGTATCTGATTGTGGTAAGTGCTTGTGTTGGCCTACTCGTCACGATTAATGATGCAAACGGGCAGGGGATGACTCAGTCCTCTAAAGAGGCTCAGGTCACTATTGCCCTTGTAACTTTTGGACCTGGGGAGGAAGCTTGGCAACGTTTTGGGCACAATGCAATCTGGGTCCGTGATTTCGCCAATGGGATTGATACACTCTACAATTACGGACGGTTTAGCTTTGAAGAAGAGAACTTCATTCTTCAATTTATTCAAGGCCATATGCGGTATTGGGTTGAGGCGCAAGATCCGGCAGTGACATTTCAGTTTTATCAATTCATGAATCGATCAATCCATGTGCAAGAGCTTGCGCTAAATCTTGATCAACGGATCTCATTACGAGATTTTCTGGAATGGAATATCAAACCAGAGAACATGTTTTATAACTACGATTACTATACTGATAACTGCTCGACACGATTGCGTGATGCAATCGATAGTGTCGTAAACGGGGAGATTAAGCATCAAACGTATACGACCCCAACGGATTTGACATTTCGATTTCATACCCAGCGACTGGTAGCACAGTCTCCATGGCTATATACGGCTCTTCTTCTTGTGCTTGGTAATTCTGTGGATCAAGTGATTACTGTCTGGGAAGACATGTTTATTCCCATGACATTGCGCGAGCACATTCGAACGGTGATGATTTCTGGAGAAAATGGCACACTCGTCCCACTTGTGGCGCGAGAGCATACTGTTTTTGAAGGTACTACCTTGCTTGCTGATGATAAACCTTCGTTTTGGATTGTTTGGTATTTGTTGTGTGGGATTACGGTGGCAATGCTATTTTTGGTGTTAGAGAGGTTCGCAAGAGGGAATTGTTTTGCACGTGTTGCGTTTGTCGGAGTAACGGGATTATGGACCATTATGATTGGGGTTGGGGGGATGCTCCTTGCAGGATTATGGTTTTTAACGGATCATTTCGATTCAGCTCATAACGAAAATCTCTTCTTCGTGACTCCGCTGGCGTTGCCGTTAGCAATTCTCATTCCGTTGGCGGTTTATGGTCAATCTACCGCTGTTCGTTGTGTGCTGCTCATGTGTCGGCTTGTCGCGGGTTCGGCACTCATTGGTTTTCTCGTTCAATCTCTTCCGATGTTCGACCAGGTCAATGGGGAGATTATCGCGTTTGTGCTACCTCCAAATATCGTATTGTGGCTCGTCATTGT